>NZ_SGSW01000010.1:0-115928 GCF_004209125.1 Acinetobacter sp. WCHAc060033
AAGCATTAGATGAGCTTTGTTATCATATTGAGGGCGGGTTAAGAATAAATCGTCAAACTGGATTATATGAAGTCATTCTATTTCGTGATGACATGCTTAATCTTGACACAGCTTTAAAATTCAATGAAAGCAATATTAAAAATATTGAGTTTGATATTTTAAATATAGATGAAGCTATTAGTTCAATTAACGTGTCTTATTACGATCGTAATTTAATTAAAAACTCTTCATTTTTATTATATGAAAATGGATTGCAAAGAACACGTGGTTTTGATGTTTCTGATAATGTCGATTTTCCATATTTCATGAATCGTACTAATGCTGAAAAAGTCGGAAACTGGAAACTAAAACAGTTATCTTCACCAACTTGGAAAGGCTCTTTCAAAACTGGCATTGTGGAAGCGAGAAATATTAATAAATATGATGTTGTTAAATTAAGTTGGCTAAATAAAAATTTAATTGATTTACCTGTTCGTGTAATGAATATTAATTTAGGGGATGGGCTAAATAATACAGTTATTATTGATTTTATCGAAGTGATTCTATATTCAAATATCGATTACTCAAACACTGATGCAGATGAGCCAATTAATAACCGATTATCACCATTGCCTAATTTAAATACTGCATTTGAAATGCCTTATTATGAGGCAGTTCAGCAATATACACAGACACAGGTTGATCTTGAATTAAATAATTCGCCTGAAATTGGCTATCTGATTGCTTCCGCAGTGAGACCACAAAACAATTCACTAAACGCGGTTTTATATACGGACGGAGCTACAGGAAGCTCAATTAACTTTCAACAAGTCGGCATTGTGAATTACTGTCCTGCGGTTTATTTAGACCAAGAAATTGGTTATATAGAAACTGTATTTAAGGTAAAAAATACTGAATTTAATGCATCTAAATTTACAGGCGCAACAAGTGGAACGTGGGTTATTTTAAATGATGAAATTATGGTTTATGAATCATTTAATGAATTAACAAATGAAATAACTGTTAAGCGTGGCGCATTGGATACTGTTCCACATAAACACGTAAGTGGAACTATTTTCTTTTCAGATGAATTCAGCGGTGTTGATTCAACGCAGTACATTCAGAGTGAAGATGTTAAGTATCGAGTATTAACAACAACGCCAAGCGCAATGGAAAATATTGATTTTTCAAGTGCAAAAATTGTTGAGTTTAACGCACGTGCTATTCGACCTTATCCACCCGCAAATGTGAAAATTAATGGTGAGTATTATCCAGAAGCTGAAATAATCGAAGATATTAAAATTGATTTTGTTGACAGGAACAGAGGGCAACAAACAGGCGGTAATATAATCGGTTGGTTTGACGAGGGTATAACTAAAGAGAATGGAGTGACTTATTCTTATGAGTTAAAGGATTCAGACAACGATAATATCGTAGATTCAGCAGATAACATATCCAATTCGTTTTCTATTTTGAAAAGTAAAATGGCGATCAATAATAGACTTGAAATTTTCTCAAAAAGAGATGGATTCGAGTCATTTCAGCGATTTGAATATAGTTTTATTAAATCTTCTATTGAGCTATGGACGCCTGAATATTTAAGTAAATTAATTTGGTTAGATGCAAATGACGAAGTTCCAGATGCAAATAGCAAGATATTTACTGCTCATGACAAATCAGGAAATGGATTTAATTTCACTTCTTCTGTTGGTATGTTGATGCAAAATGCGGCTACCATATCTTCTAAATTCTTTGTGTCGGATCAAAGCGGATTGATTTCATCAACATTGGCAGCAAGTCAATTTAATGGCAAGAGGTTCGCTTATGTATTCATGCTAATCAATGAAAATGAGAGCATAGAAGGGTATTTTTATAATATTGGGGATAGTCGCTTTGAGGTTGGTGCATATCGTATTGATTTCCAGAGATATGTTGTTAACACACACTCTAACGGCGGTGGCACATGGAATGCATATTCACCAAATATACGAAAATTCAATAGCTGGAAAATGCTCTTAGTTCAAGTTGATTTGCAAGAAGGGATTAAAATTTTCGTAGATGGTAAGATAGATACAGACTTTATATCGACTCCTTCACAAACTGTATTTAGCAATAATAACGGATCATCAATACAGTTTATTAATAGTAATAGCCAAAATCGTATTAGATGCGCAACAATGTTGACTGGAAATTCTGACATTTCCTTAGATCGAGAAAAATTATTCGGTTGGGCTGCTCACAAGTATGGATTGACAGCTAATCTTCCTGCTGATCATCCATATAAGTATGAAGCGCCTTTAGTTTAATTTTTTATATCTCACAGCACCCAATAGGGTGCTTTTTTATTGCCAAAAATAGGGGGTTACATGTCTGAAACTCAGGCAGCAATTGAAGCGAGTGCTGTAGCAATAACTCAAAAAGTAACGGTTGGAAGTGGAGCTACATCATTCTTCGCATTTTTAGCCAAAGTTGATGTTATCGCATGGGGTGGTTTATGTGTGGCGTTAATAGGCTTATTTATTCAACTGTACTTTGCTATTGCAAAAAATCGACGTGAAAAAGTAGAGCACGAAATGCGCAAATCTGAACATCAATTAAGAATCTTAAAATTAAAGGATGAGTGCAATGTCAAAGACTAAGGTTTGGGCGGTGGGATTAACCGCTTCGGCGGTTTTTTTTGTGGGCTTGGAAAAGTATGAGGGATTCGTATCTAAACCATATTTAGATAGCGCAAAAGTCCCCACAATTGGTATCGGATCTACTTCGTATGAAAATGGCACAAGAGTCAAAATGACTGACAAGCCAATTACAAAAGAACGCGCGATTCAAATCTCTAAAGCCCACGTTGCCAAAGATGAAATCGCTTTTCGCAAGTCGTTGCAGGGTGTGAAGCTAACTCAAGTTGAATACGACACATATTTAGATTTCACATACAACTTTGGACAAGCGAATTGGAACAACAGTTCAATGCTTCGCAACTTGAAGCAGGGTAAGCATCGGCAGGCATGCGATGCATTACTGAAATGGAAATATGTGGCGAAAAAAGACTGTTCGATACGATCAAATAACTGTTGGGGCGTCTGGACTCGGCAACTCGAACGACATAAAAAATGTATAGGTGCTCAATGATTATCCTCTGGAAATTCAAACACTGGATCGCAATTGCGGTCTTTTTTGTTTTATACCTAGTGCAAATTGCTTACACAAATCATCTAAGTGGAAAGCTCCAAGATGCTGAACAGAAATGCACAGCCAAGATTCAAAAACTCAAAGACGATCAACAACAAGCATTGATCAAAAAACAAAATGAAGTCAATCAAGTGAGCGCAGACTATGAGCAACTTAAATCAGAGCAACGTGTCAAAGTCGAAACAGTTACACGTGAAGTGCAAAAGATCGTTGAGCGTCCTGTTTATAACAATGTTTGTATTGATGATGACGGCATGCGCATCATCAACTCACTTATCTCCGACAATTCCAGCTAATCTAATGATCCCTTGCCCTAAACTTCTTAAATTGGAATCAGGGCAAGGTAAAGAAATTACATTATGGGTTGTTGATACTGTCGCTAAATACAATGAATGTAGTACTTTGAATGATGCAAAGATTAAGGCTCTCAAGTGAGGGCTTTATTCTCAGGAATAATTTTGGAATAAAAAACTATTAAAAAGTCAAAAAAAGCTAGATTGGTTGACAAACTATATAATTAGTCATATCTGAATTTCAACCAAACACACTCACTTTAACTTAGTCGGAATTTCTATATAAAATATTTAACTGTAATGACAATTTAGCCAAAACAACAATAAAACTTGCGTATTATGTATATAAAATCATTTTAAAATATGACAATTAAAAAATTGGCTATGCGGAATAACGTGTGGAAACGACCATTTATCTGGCATATCAAAAGATCTAAATTAATGCTTTCATTGTGAGCGGTCACACTGTATAATTAATACATAGACAAGGAGATTGATAATGAAGTTATTCCACACAAGCCCAAACAAAATTGAGAAAGTTTCAAAATTTGGCAATTTTGATGATTGCTTATTTTTCTCCACAAATGTCTATGAAATGTCTGCATGTGAAACTATCACTTACTCAATTGATGCTGAAGAAATGAGATTTATTGAAGCTTGTGATTTACATGACGATCAAGTGATTTCTGAAATTGCAGAACGCTTTGGAATTGATTTGGATGATGCTGAAAGTTTATTGGACGGCTCAGATAGTGTTTGGAATCATGACTTTGGTGATGCTGATGCAGATTGGTTTATTCAAGCTCGTCGCGGTGAGTGTGCTAAAAAAATGGGTTTTGATGGTTGTGAAGATCATGATGAGCAAGGTGCTGTCTTTATTATCCATATGTTTGGCCGTGAATCAATTTTAGTTAAGGAATAATGAAATGGCTCAAACAGCAGCAGAACGTAAAGCTAAACAACGTCAAGAAATGTTAGAAAAAGGATTTGTGAGGAAAGATCTTTGGCTCTCAAAAGAAAGCTTAGAAACTATAGAAAAATATAAAATTGAGCATGATTTAAAGTCAAATGATGAAGCTCTTAATCAATTATTGAAGGCTCTTAATTAAGAGCCTTTCCACCACTTATTCCGTATAGCCAAAAAATTTAAGATTGAATTTTAGGTAGTAGTAGAGCCATGGCTCCATTTTTTAAGTTTCTTTTATTTGTGATAAAGTGATCCTATCAAAAGAAGAAAAACAAAAGCACTTTTATTTTTTGCGGTAGTTAATACGGTATATTTCAAAATCAATAATATTTTATATTTAATAAACATATACTTATATTATATTTCTTGTGTCCGCTGGGCGCACCATTTTAGACACTAAAAATAATAAAACGATAATTCATCTGGTTCATAGAATATGCAAAGAATCGCTACAGTGATATTCAAAATTATTCTTGGTTTTGTTATTGCTTATGCTGCGCTAAATCTAATGCCTTTATTGAAATCATTTACATTTATGTTGTATTTCACTTTGATATCATGTGCTTATAGTGGATCAATAATGACATTGTTTTTGAATGAAATATCTTTTGAAAATAAAAAGTACGCAGTTATTGTGAGCATATTACTATTGATTAACACCCTCGCACTATTTTTGCTATTAAACGTCTATACAGAACCATTAGAACAACTGGCGAATTTCGATTTAGCATTATCAATGATTGCGATCATATTTATGGTGATCGTCTTTATTTTTAACATTCCTTTATTCTTTCATTTAATCAAAGAGTTGATTCTTTTCATTTTTACTCAAGATAAAAGAAGATAAACAAAAGTATGGCTGGATCAGTACAAATGTAAAATGAATTCTATGTGTTCAGCAAAACTTTTATCTTGCGTAGATTGCCATAAAAGCAATCATAATTACTGATCAATTATGTGCTATATTCCTCTAAATTTTAATTTTAAGTGAAAATAACAATGAAATTTTCTTTTTTTGATTTAAGTGGTAGCAAAATTAAAGGTGAATGCATTCTAGTCGAACCATCGCCATTAATAAAAGGTGGTGCTTTGCATGACCTTGTTGCAAATGATACAGCCTTAGAAGCTGCACTTGGTGAATTTACCTTTTATGAAATGATTGATCCAGATCAAATTGAACTATGGACAAAGTTTGCTGTAGATCAAGAGAATAATGTCATGCAAAGTGATAAGTTACCTAACTTTGTGCAAATTGGACGAGATTGGAAATTATTGGATTAATGAATGGTGAAGTTAAATGAGGCTATTGTGATCAAGATAGCATTTAATAATGACGCATCGGGCGCAAAGTGGTGATCCATCCAATTTTATATAAAAAGATGAATACGATGATGATCGCAAGTCCGATAAAAAAGTCTTTTTTATTCTTATCCATAGCTTTTTATTTAAAGTAGTTAAAATGATGTTTATTAATAGGTGTTTTGAATACGTGCATTATTATCCTCCAATTTTACAAATTTTCAATTTCAATATTGCTGTAATAAAGTTGAATAGTGTTACCGCATCTTGCTAAGAAAATGATTACTGACTATATTAAAACTACAGTAGGTCATTAACCATATGAGGCTACTATTATAGTTGGACAGATCAATGACAGCTTATTGAGTTTATAGCTCCAGTCTAAACAAGAAATAAGTACTAGCTTTCCAACCTAAAGAGCTCGCAGAAATGCGAGCTTTTTCAATTTTGAAATCTAATGAAATAATTTTAAAGTCCCACTATTACAAAAGTGATGCACTGTAATTTCTTAATTTTTATTATGATTTTGATACAAGCTTACCAAGTCTTAACATTGCCATAATATCTAACATCTTCCTATGAAAACTCGTATTCATGTCATGCTATAAAAACTCAGGATTAAAAAAAGAGGGAAGAGCAATGAATCAGATGATCACCGTAAAAGTCAAAGATCAATATAGTAATGAGGTCAATGCTATGGCTTGGCTCAATAATTTGCATGAACAGGAGCATGCGCAAGGTTTAGCATTGTTTAAAAAAATTGATCATATTATTGTTGAAGGTGAAAAGATTTTACCCAGTATCGAGTTGTTGTTTGAAAGCCGTGAAAGTGACAGCATTTATCGTGTCATTGAGCAAGTCAATTAGTAGGTTTGATGAATAAGCTAATTGGCTGAAACTGTATGAATAAGAGGAGTTGGATTTGGCTTTAATCCAACTCTTTTTACGTTTAGAAATATTTATAGAATTCAAACGGTGATTGTTGTTGGTAGTTAGAAGCGATTTTTCCAAAGTTTTCGGGCAGTGAGCATTGCTTCTTCATAACTATTTACAACACCCATGGTATATAGCGCGATTCCCATTGTTTCAGGTACCGCGATTTCACCATATTCATGGTTTTGCGTACCTTCCCAAACAGCTTTGAATACAGCTAAATCAAGTTCTTCTTCTATAGGGCTGCGATTATCCGTCAGTTTTGGCAGTTCATGTTCATACAATTCGCCATTTTTAATCCCACAGATCAATGTCTTCGCATCCGGATTACGTTCAAATTCTCCACCTTCACCTTTGATCACAGCACTATTTTTATAGCCCAGTTGAAAAGCCGCCTGTTGGTGCGAACTACGATAAGCAGGGTGGAAAATCGCTTGCATGGTCGCTTTGGCATTAAATGGATTGATTAAGCGCGCGAGTGTATGAATAGGCGAACGTAGTCCCATGACATTGCGAAGATTAATTAAATCCTCTAAGACGGGTGAAATAACACCTAAAGGTAAATAAGCAAAATTATGTTGAGCAAGTTGTTGTTTTACGTCAGTTTCATTTTGGCAAATGGGGAAGCCTAAATATTCTAAAACTTGTTCGGTGTAAACACGATTCATGGTGTGACCAGAAGCACCATGCATCACGATTTTATAACCGTGTTTGGCTAAGGTCAGTGCAGCCAATAAAAACCACGGATAATGTTTACGTTTACCTGCATAAGATGACCAGTCTAGACCCACATCCAGAGTTTGAAAATTCAATTGGTCTTTGGTCGCTTGGACAAAGCCAGTGAGTTCATCTACTGATTCTTCTTTGACACGGAGTAGCATGAGAAATGCCCCGAGTTGAACATCTAAAACTTCATCTTTCAAAATCATTGAAAAAGCTTGGTATGCTTCATCATAAGTGAGTGATCGTGCACCATTTTTTCCTTTTCCCACGATTCTGACAAATTGGGCAAAAGGGTGTTCAAAGTCTTTATAGAGATTACGTTTTGTGTTCATTTTTGATAGGCGAAGATGAGAAAAAACTGTCCTCTACACTATGCCACAAATGCTTGAAATGACATAGGTATAGCTGGTATTAGACTAAGGTCTAAGCATAAATTGAATAATTATTAAGCAATTTTAACATTTGAGTTGAGATTGATGAGTAAAAATTAATTAAAATGTCATACGAATTGTGTTTTATTTTTCATCTCCTGTGCTGCGTTTATTCTTATTGGCTTATCGCGTAATAGAGAATAGATCTTAAACATCGTTATTTGTTGTCCTTCCTTTAGAAAGCTGAGGTTTTCTAAATGGGCTTTTATTTTTTAAAAAATAAGGTTTTCTAGATTCTTTTTAATTGAATTAAAAGGGGGTTTAGAGATGGACAACATTTAGGTGGCATTAACATTGAATATTTCTTCACAAAGAAATAGAGAAAGAATTAATTATCATGGCTAAGAAACCTCTATATAAGTCACTTTATTTTCAAGTGATTATTGCCATTATTTTAGGTGTAATCGTGGGACATTATTTCCCAACGACCACGCACTTAATCAATGGTGTTGAGAAAACTGTTCCTGGTTTAGGTGAGCAACTTAAACCCTTAGGTGATGCTTTTATTAAGCTCATCAAAATGATTATTGCTCCTGTGATTTTCTGTACTGTTGTCAGTGGTATTGCTGGTATGGAAAGCATGAAATCAGTCGGTAAAACGGGTGGTATTGCGCTTTTATATTTTGAAATTGTGTCAACAATTGCACTGATTATCGGTTTGGTGGTAATCAATGTTGCTAAACCTGGTGCGGGAATGAATATTGATCCTGCGACTTTGGATACATCTGGTATTTCAAAGTATGTAGAATCAGGTGCTGCGCAATCGACAGTTGAATTCTTCTTACATATTATTCCAAATACAGTCGTTGGAGCTTTTGCAGAAGGTGAAATTCTGCAAGTGCTTTTATTTGCATTGTTATTTGGTTTTGCATTACACAAGTTAGGCGATGCTGGTAAGCCTGTATTGAAGTTTATTGATCAGATTGCACATGTATTTTTTAACATTGTAAATATGATCATGAAACTTGCGCCAATCGGTGCGTTTGGTGCAATGGCATTTACGATTGGTAAATACGGCATTGGCAGTCTTGCTCAACTTGGACAATTGATTGTTTGCTTCTATATTACCTGTTTGCTATTCATTTTCATCATTTTAGGTACGATCAGTCGTATCTGTGGTTTCAGTATCTTAAAAATGATCCGCATGATTCGTGAAGAGTTATTGATTGTATTGGGGACTTCTTCTTCAGAATCTGTGTTACCACGTATGTTGAAAAAGCTTGAAATTGCAGGTTGTGAAAAGTCTGTGGTTGGTCTAGTTATTCCGACTGGTTATTCATTTAACCTTGATGGTACATCTATTTATTTAACGATGGCTGCGATCTTTATTGCGCAAGCAACCAATACACATTTAGATATTTGGCATGAAATTACATTGCTAGCAGTGTTATTGATTTCTTCTAAAGGTGCTGCGGGTGTAACAGGTTCAGGCTTTATTGTGATGGCTGCGACTTTGTCAGCAGTAGGTCATATTCCAGTTGCAGGTTTGGCGTTGATTCTGGGTATTGACCGTTTCATGTCTGAAGCGCGTGCATTAACGAATTTGGTGGGGAACTCATTGGCAACAATTGTTGTTGCAAAATGGGTAGGCAAATTGGATACAGCTAAACTGAATGAAGCGTTGAACAATCCTGAAGAAGTGGATCGTAAAATGCTTGAAGAATCAAAAGAAGCACATGCTTAATTTATTCTTGATTTAAAGATTCAAAAATGGAAGCTTCGGCTTCCATTTTTGTTTCGATTTTATAATTTAAAACATCGAATCGCATTTCCTCGTTCAACCAATGCATGCTGTTGATGTTGAGCTTGCTTATTATTGGCTTGTTGGTTTTCCAATTGTTGTTGGAGCTTCAAAGCAATCAATTCCTTTGCAAGACGCTTATTGGCATGTTGGCTACGTTCAGACATGACTTTTATACTAATTCCTGAAGCAACATGTGTCGCATGAATGGCAGAATCAGTGGTATTAACATGTTGCCCGCCTGCACCTGAAGCACGGCATGCTTGGAAGATAATGGTGTCATCAGTCGTAAGTTGTTGTGGTACTACCATGAGTGAAACACCGACAAACCAATTTTTACGTTTATGATTTGGTCGAATTTTACTTTGAAATGTCCATTGGATCGTACCGAGCCAATTATTCAGCTAATTTTTTGCATGATCATTCACATTTAAAAGAATTGAAGAATAACCATACTTTGTTTCGTGGCTTTCAATAATGTTGAGTTCTATTTTTTGAAGTTTTGCTTCTTTTTCCATTTCTTGCAAAGTGTATTTTACAGCGAGTTCACATTCTGCGGGTCCAAGCGCAGCACTAATTTGGACGATAGACAA
The DNA here is from genome assembly GCF_004209125.1 of Acinetobacter sp. WCHAc060033. Taxonomy (NCBI): domain Bacteria; kingdom Pseudomonadati; phylum Pseudomonadota; class Gammaproteobacteria; order Moraxellales; family Moraxellaceae; genus Acinetobacter; species Acinetobacter sp. WCHAc060033. The sequence goes on from NZ_SGSW01000010.1 coordinate 10,149, forward strand.
TAGAATTTTCCATGGTGATTTAAAAAAGTTTCGAGATTCTAGAAACAAATCAATAAAACAACAAATGTTTGATTGAAACAAAATATTCTATATTTGATTTTAGAATGGAATGTAATAACAAGTATTGGAAAAAATATGCTGACAATGTACCAAGTTGATGCTTTTACAGATCAATTATTTGCAGGAAATCCTGCAACAGTCTTGCTGTTGGATGAATGGTTAGATGATGATTTAATGCAAAAAATCGCACTTGAAAATAATCTGTCTGAAACCAGTTTCGCTACAAAGGTCACTAGGCAGAATTACGAAATTCGCTGGTTCTCTCCTGTGAAAGAAGTACAGTTTTGTGGATATGGCACTTTGGCTATGAGTTTTATTATTTTTAGAGAAAACCCTGAACTGGAAAATATTACATTTCATGTGGCTGAATTAGGACAGTTTTATGTAAGAAAAGCTGAAAATGGTTTTATTGTGATGAACTTTCCGCAGCAAAAGCCAACATTACTCGATGATATTCCTAATTTATTGCAACAAGCACTGTCGCATGACTTTTCAGAAGTTTATATCAATCCGCAAGCTTATATTGTGGTTTATCCATCTACCGAAGTCATTTTAAAAGAACAGCCTGATTTTGAGAAAATAAAACAATTGGGTGGACGTCGTGTTGCGATTACAGCCAAAAATGATTTATTTGATCAGAAATTTAACAATGTTGATATCGTTTCACGCTATTTCACTCCGTCAATGGGTATTGATGAAGATCCTGTTACGGGTTCTTTGCACACTTCATTAATTCCCCTATGGCAGCCTCACTTTGATAAAGCATCTTTAACAGCATATCAAGCTTCACAACGTGGTGGACTTTTATATTGTAAGTTATTAGAAAATGATCGAGTTGAGATAGCGGGGCAATGTCAATTATATATGAAAGCTGAGTTATTTTTGGATGATGTGATGGTGGAATCGAGAGATTCGTTTAAGCAAATATAGATTGAATTTACCATTCAATCTGGCTGGAATCGACTGAAATAAAATTGAATTTAAAAAATCTTTGTGAAATTAGAATAATTTAAAGCAAATTTCATGTTTTGCTGAAGAATACTATTCGAGAATTTTTTCAAAATATGGCAGAATATGCGGTTTTAAAGATTTCAGAGGATTGGCAGCATGCGCTTTGTTGATGAAGCAGTCATTACCGTAGAGGCTGGCGACGGTGGCAATGGCGTAGCCAGTTTTCGCCGTGAAAAATTCGTACCATTTGGTGGTCCAGATGGTGGTGATGGTGGTCGTGGTGGTAGCGTATATATTCAAGCTGACGACAATACCAGTACCTTAGTAGATTACCGTTATACCCGTAAATTTCGCGCTGAACGTGGTAAAAATGGTGCTGGCGCAAACTGTGCTGGACGTGGTGGTGAATCCGTTACTCTATATGTTCCAGTGGGAACGACAATTGTAGATACCGAGTCTGGCGATATTATTGGTGACTTAATTGAAAATGGTCAAAAGGTACTTGTTGCAGGCGGTGGTGATGGTGGTTTAGGAAATACACATTTCAAATCATCAACCAACCGTTCACCGCGTAAGTGTACTCACGGTTTTAAAGGTGAATTCCGTGAAATTCGTTTAGAACTTAAGGTTCTTGCGGATGTAGGCTTATTGGGTATGCCGAATGCGGGTAAATCAACATTTATCCGTGCGGTATCGGCTGCAAAACCAAAAGTTGCAGATTATCCATTTACCACCATGGTTCCTAACCTTGGTGTGGTCGATGCTGACCGTCATCGTTCATTCGTGATGGCAGATATTCCTGGTTTGATCGAAGGTGCAGCGGAAGGTGCAGGTTTAGGGATTCGTTTCCTTAAGCATTTGGCACGTACACGTATTCTCCTACACATTGTCGATGTACAACCGATTGATGGTTCAGATCCTGCATATAATGCGAAAGCAATTTTGGAAGAATTGAAAAAGTTCTCACCAACTTTGGCAAAATTACCTGTAGTACTTGTACTCAATAAATTGGATCAATTACCAGAGTCCGAACGTGAAGAATGGTGTAACCATATTCTTGAAGAATTACAATGGGATGGTCCAGTATTTAAAACTTCAGGCTTAATGTCTGAGGGCACAAAAGAAGTTGTGTATTACCTCATGGATCAAATCGAGCAACAACGTGAGTTGGAAGCAGAAGATCCAGAGTATGCTGCAAAAGTGAAAGCATTCCGTGATCAGCTTGAAGCTGAAACACGTGAACAAACAATTGCCGCAAAAGAAGCTTATCGTGAAATGCGTCGTCAACAACGTCTGGCTGGTCTATTGGCAGATGATGATGAGGACGATGATGGTGACGATGGCGAAATGGAAGTGTATTACGTACGTTAATCAAGCGTACAACTGAGGACAAGATGATAGAAGTGGTAGATGGGCAACGTCAGCTCAAGGCTTTAAAACGTATCGTTGTTAAAATCGGATCATCTTTACTCACAGCAAATGGGCAAGGTTTAGATTTGGATGCAATTTCGCACTGGGCGAAACAAATTGCAGATCTACACAATGCAGGGCATGAGATTATTCTCGTGTCTTCAGGCGCTGTGGCTGAAGGTATGGTTCGTATGAAGCTTGAGAATCGACCCACCGATCTACCCAGTCTACAAGCTTGTGCTGCCATTGGGCAAATGGGCTTGATTCAAACTTGGTCTAGTGTTTTAGAAAATCATGCCATTCAAACTGCACAAGTTTTATTGACCCATGATGATTTAGCAGATCGTCGTCGTTATTTAAATTCTTGTGACGCATTGCAAAATTTGATTGATTGGCGGGTGATTCCTGTGATTAACGAGAATGACACAGTATCGACCGATGAAATTCGTTTTGGTGATAATGACACACTTGCTGCGATGGTTGCAGGTCAGGTGCATGCCGACTTATTGATTATTCTCACAGATCAACAAGGTATGTTTGATTCAGACCCTCGTTCAAATCCAAATGCAAAATTGTTTGATACAGTTCGTGCAATGGATGAATCGCTGTTTGATATGGCTGGCGGTGGTGGTAAGTTTGGTCGTGGTGGGATGTTGACCAAAGTACGTGCTGCTCGTTTGGCTGCGAAGTCTGGTTGTCCTACACTCATTGCCAGTGGTGAAAGTGATAATGTCCTTGCTCGCTTAATGGCGGGTGAATTGCTTGGTACTTTGTTTATCACCGATGATGACCGTGTAACTGCACATCAGCAATGGCTTGCTGCACATTTACAAACCGCAGGGCGTTTGGTAATTGATGATGGTGCTGTGAAAGCGATTAAAGAAAACCACCGTAGTTTATTACCCGTCGGTGTTAAAGCTGTAGAAGGTCATTTCGAGCGTGGTGATGTGGTGGAATGTGTCGATACACATGGTCATCGTATTGCGGTTGGTCGAGTGAATTTCAGCTCGCGTTCAGCTGAAATCGTCAAAGGTTTGGCTTCTGATAAAGTCCATCAGGTCTTAGGTGAAGCACGTTCTTTGGAAATGATTCACCGTAATCACATGTCTATTTATTAAGTTAAAATTGACATAATGATTTGTTTTAAATAATAAAATGATAGAAAGCATTTTTATTATTTTAAGTCTTTGAAATATTGATATGGGCATATCTGCGTAGGGTAGTGCCCATTTTCAAATCCCATTCCTGATCCTCCTTGGATTGTCCTATCTTGTAAATGATTGATAAAATTTTGAAGACTAATAATTTTCCATTCTAGAAAATTTCGATCTTTTTGATTGTCGATTCTTTTTACAACATAGCTTATGGCTAAACCTGTAGCCGTGCTGAGATCTGTTAAGTCCTTAATTCGGCTTATATCCATACCAAAGCCTTGAGGGTGCATTTTGCTTAAATCTTTTTCTTTAACCTCGATGAGCGTATAGCTTTGTGTATCAGGTTTATAGGCAATCGCATCAATATCACTCGGGATGCCATGTACTCTTGAATAGCCAATGTAGCCATCAAAAATGAGCCGCTGAACATATAGATCTAGTAAATATTCAAATTTAAAACCTACTAATTTTTCTTGCCAGAGATTTACAATTGATTGTGAAATTTGTTGAGGTTGAATTGTATTTACTCTGCTCGGGAAATGATTTAAAAAAGTTTCTAAGCTTGTTTTATGGAAATGATGTGTCGTGGGATCGTATTGAAATACGTTTATTTTAGGTGTTTTCAGGCTTTCATTGAAAAGAATTTGTTCTGAAATATGCCATTGATCAAAAGGGATATTTTTATCCCACTGTATAAAATATAAATGTTCACAGGGTAATTTTGAGAGTGAATCATAGATTTTTATATAGCGATCAGGATGATCCGAACTCACTGTAAAATAGATCGGATTGATTATCGAACGTGATTTGGGTAGTTTGGGAATGAAATAACCACCTGTGAAAAAGTTTGAAATATCTCGATTTTGACCTACCCATTCATGGAAATTGAGTTCACCGACAAAACCTTTAAAACGGCTGATATATTGCTTTTCACCCAATACATTTTTTGATAGGACAGTATGTAAGGCTTTGAGTAGATTATTTTTGGAATGATTCATTTTTAGTATTTGAAATGGAATTATATTTTTATTTATAGCAAACTATTTTATTTCAATCGAGTTAATCACTCAGCTTGAATTAAAAATTAAGCGGAGATTTGTTTCGCGTATTAAATGTTTATTTAAGATATTAGTTTATGTAATTGAAAAAATTATAATTAAGCTAATTTTCGAGCACTATTTAATCTTGGTAAATTCTGATCTTCTCCGACCATATATTTAAAATCAGCTAGGCTCAGCATTTCATTGTCTTCTATGCTATTACCATAAGCATAAATATTTTCATATTGATTAAGATCATATTTTTCTAAAATACGGATGCGTTTTTGCTCACAACTACAATCAGGCGTGGAATAGTTACCTGTAAAAATACCATTAATGATTTCTGTTTCAGTACAAATCAGGTCGATTTTTAAAATTTGACACATCATTTCAAGATAAATATCGACTGAGGCTGAAACCAGAACGACATCATCACCTTGATTCTGATGGTCGATCAGTCGTTGATATAGTGATTGATCGAGTTGTTCAATTAAGCGAGAGCAATAATCCTCTGTAAGATCTAAAATTTCAGCGGCATTTGCGTCTTTAAACATGGATTTAAATAATTTAATCCGCATCGCATGAGCAGGGTAGATATTTAAATAATACGCCTGAATCCATGGGAGTATTTTAATACCCTGTTTAACGATATGGCGTTTTGACAAAGCGTAAAAGATGAACCCTGTGAAACTGTCTTTTTTACACAAGGTACCATCAAAATCAAATAAGGCTAGGTTTTTATACGTTTTGCTCGTTGCATGCATGTTTCATATCGTCCGTTTACGCGGCTTGCATACCAGTTTGTATTATAATCGCGACTTAATTTAGGGCCAGAAATCACCACTTCAGGCATAATAGCATAGATTGGCTCTTTACCTGTTTTGGATTGGTAGAGCTTAGACACCGCGATATATGTTTGTGTTTTTTCGAAACTGTCTTCTTTTTCTTGTTTTAAATCATTGCGTAGCTGACGAGGTGTGACCAATACATTATTTTTTGAAAATAAAGTAGTGAGTGCTTTTTCAGTTGTGGTCATCGCAGGGCGTGGGTCACCATTTTTATCATAAGATAAGAGGTCACCATCAAGATCTAAATCGATATCAGATACTTTCTCGATCATTTTCTGGAAAGCAGCATTACGACTTGAGTACATCCCTGAATTATAATCAGCAAAACGATAAATTGGCTTATCATACTTTGCTGGATACATCATCAAACGATGGATACCATAGTAAAGCCCACCAAACTCAGTATATAAGTCATCACGTAATTCATTGGTACTCATACTAGTACGCTTATGATCTTTGGCGTAATTGATGTGTACTTGCATCGAACCTAAAGTGGTAATCGGGTTTAATTTTTCAGCAAAATCTTGACCAACAAATTTGGCAGCACCAGTTAATGCACTGATATGATAATGTTTAGTCATATAGTCAAATATTTCACGATAAAGAACGTCAAGCTCTTTCTCATTTTTTACTCGACTCATCTGCTTTAAGTAATTGTCTTCAGGTGTGGGTTGGTTCTTTAACACATCCTGAAAATAACCTGCAATTGGCCCACCGATGGTTGTTCCTAATTTCGCTTCAAATTTTTCTTGTAAACGTGAGCTTACTTCTTTTACTGCTTTCGCCCCTAATCCTGGGACATTGGGATTGGCAATAAAGTTAGATTCCTGATCGACTACCGCGATAATTGAACAAATATTTTCTTTAGTTTTCGGGATTTTTAATTCTTCAGATATATCAAAAATATCTTGCGCCCATGATTTACGATCATTGACACGACTAGGGATAAGCTTACGAATTTGATCACTTTCTAAAGTCGGTTCATCATCATGTGACCACCAAGAACCATTACCACAAGCAGTTAAACCTATAGCAAGTGACACTAAACAGAGTGAACGGAGAAGGTTTTTTTGTTGACCAATTTTTTTCATACTGATGAAAACACACCTAGAAATGGATGAGCTCAGTGAGCTGATGCAGTATACTATGACTAACTTAAAATGTATGAATATATATGTATATCGGTCAGTATCAACTGTCAAATAATTTAATTGTCGCAACGATGGCAGGTGGGTTCGATATAAGAGAATTATATATTTATATCAATATCTTGTGTTTTTTTGTAGGCTTCATAAGAGTCTTTGCTGATAATAATCATAGATCCTTTACCTAGACAGATAATTTAAATTGAACGTACAACAATTGATTAATTTCTTAAAGACTGAATTAGCTACGTATACGGATTAAAACCTTGGGGCTGAGGGAGCAAACATATCTAATTTGTATGGTATCTTCTTTTGCAATCCTAGTATCAGATTAATGAGAAACTAAAGCATCTATTTTATTTTACAATACATCGTTGTGCAATCTCAGAAATGTTTTGATGATCAAGATTTACATGCTCCCATTTCTGCATTTGTCCAATCATCCATTCAAAATCTGAGGCTTTGGGTGTAACCTCCTGCGGTACAAAATGCTGAATAATATGTTGAATTTTATGAAATTCAGGCACATGAACTGACTCAGAACAATCAAAACGAATAATGTTATAGTCAACGAGTATTTTCCACACTTCATTAATATTAATCGCAGAATCAATTGTAGACATCTGTTGCAAATCCTGTTGTGCCCTCATGATCGCTGTGCAAAGTGCATTGAGCGTTGCAGGATATTGTATTGCCCAATCTTGTGTGACCGCCAAAACTTTATCTGCAACTTCTGGAATAATCGCTTTACTTTCAGCAATGACATGACTGTAACCTTGAATTTCAGCTTGAATATTCCAAGGCTCTCCAACACAAAAACCATCAATCGTATGTTTGGCAATGCTTTCAACCATATAAGGTGGTGGAAAAGTCAGCAATTTTGCTGACTGTGCAATGTGTTGATCTGCCAAAGCCAACCATTCTCTTAAACAATAATGATGAATTGAATGTTTAAAAACATGTGCAAGATGAATAGTTTGCTGTTGTTGTATTGCCTGTACAATTTTTTCAGCAGATTGTTTTGGGCTATCTTGTGTTGAAATATTTAAATCAAAGCATAATTTTTGACTGATACTGATAAATGCACGATTGACACTTAATACCAACGGCGTTTGCAAGGGAATGCCAATGTGATCTGAACCCATCATGGCTGCTGGCAGCATTGCCGATAAACAATGTGCTGTATCTAAAAAACCAAAAGCCAAACGATCACGCAAACTTGCCCAAGAGGCTTCCTTGACCAAAGTCACATTTAAACCCTGTTCAGCAAAATAACCCTGATGCTGAGCCCATAACAGTGCAATACAGTCCAAAAGCGGGACATAGCCCAACTGAATATCTGTTTTTTCTAAATGATTCATTCTGCATCCTTTATTTGACCTTGTAGTAGTGCTTGCGCATCAATAAGTCTGCGTGCCATTTCTCCAATGGTCATACGATGGCTCATGGCATTTTTTCGTAGCAACTGAAAGGATTGTTCTTCATTAAGCTGATGTAATTTCATGAGTAAAACTTTTGCTTTTTCAATGTCTTTACGGTCAGCGAGTTTGGTTTTGGTATCTTTTAAATCAGCTTCAAGCTTTTTATGCTTTTTATATTGTTGAATGGAAATCTGCAAAATACTATCGAGTTTGTTTGGATCAATCCCATCGACAATATACGCCGTGACCCCTGCATCTATGGCATTTTTAATGGTGTCTTGATGACTGTTTTTGGTAAAAAGAACAGTCGGTAAATCAAACTGACTGACGCAACTTTCGATGACATCCCGTTGCGGGTGATCCATGTCCAATAAAATCACATCTGCTTGTATTTGTTGTAAGTAAAAAATATTCAGTTGGTCCGTGATCAGACAGGCAACCACGTCAAACTGATGTTCGATCAATGTTTTTTTGACGAATTCTGCACGTTCAGAATCATCATCAATCAAGGCTATTTTAAGTTTTGGCATGATGAATCAGGAAAAGCCTGAGGGTAATACAAGCCATAGCAATTATTATGCCATTGCAAAAATGGGTGGTGTGGCAAGTCAACCACAGGTCTCTCAAACAATTTGTTCATTTATCCAGATGCTTATGCACTTGAATGATGCAAAATGCGCAAATTCATTGCATTAGCAAGCGTGGGCGAGATTATTTGTAATGACTTTACTTCATCAATTTATGTGTATTTTATTTATTCAAATTCATTTTCTTTTTATTTAGCAAATAAAAACAATGATTTAAGATTAATTTCGAATATTGGCATAGTCATTGCTATATCTCCTATGAGTCAAAGACGACTCTTAAAATTTGTAAGACGGCCAACGACGTCCGCTCTGATCGATCTGAAAAGCATCATTTATTTTATTTGCTTTTTGGAAAACCCAATACGTTCAGTTCAGGTAGGAGATGGCGATGTCTTCAAATTTAGATACGAAAAAAGCCACAAAAATCAGTCTTTTTAATTTCAGCAATGCAGCCATGCGTGCTTTCCACATGAGTTGGCTCGCATTTTTTGTCTGTTTCTTTGCATGGTTTGCCTGTGCACCTCTGATGCCTGTCATCGCAGGTGAATTTCATCTTACTAAAGATCAAATCGCCAATATTAATATTGCTGCCGTTGCGATCACGATTCTTGTACGTCTGATTGTTGGCCCACTCTGTGATAAATATGGTCCACGTAAAACCTATACCGCATTACTGATCATCGGCAGTATCCCTGTTTTTGGTGTGGCTTCTGCAAATAGCTATGAATCCTTTTTATTCTTTCGCTTATTGATCGGTGCGATTGGCGCAAGCTTTGTCATCACGCAATACCATACAAGCATTATGTTTGCACCGAATGTAGTCGGGACTGCCAATGCCACCACAGCAGGTTGGGGCAATGCCGGTGGTGGTGCTACACAAGCGTTAATGCCTTTGATGCTTAGTGCATTGGTGATGTTCGGTGTAGAGCAAACGATGGGTTGGAGAGTTGCACTGATTGTACCCGGTGTATTGATGCTGATTGTTGGAGCGATGTATTGGAAATTTACCCAAGACTGTCCACAAGGTGATTTTAAAGAACTGCGTGCACAAGGCATTCAAGTGGGAAGCGATAAAAAAGGTGGGATTGCCATTCTCAAACATGCAGCAAAAAACTACCGTGTTTGGATTTTATTTGGTGCGTATGCAGCTTGTTTTGGCATCGAAATCTTTATTCATAACATTGTCGCAATGTATTACGTAGATCATTTCCACTTTGGCTTAAAAGAAGCAGGGATGGCAGCAGGCATTTTCGGTTTATTGGCACTGTTTGCTCGAGCTTTGGGTGGCATTGTTTCCGACAAAGTTGCGACTCAAAAAGGTTTAGATGGTCGTACCAAAGTGTTATTCGCAATGATCTTGATGGAAGGTTTATTCCTGATTGTATTCTCACAAATGAATACAGCAATCCTTGCGATTCTTGCCATGACAGTATTCGCACTCTTTACGCATATGGCATGCGGTGCGACTTATGCGCTTGTTCCATTTATTGACCGTGATGCTTTGGGTGGTGTAGCAGGCATTATTGGTGCAGGAGGAAATGTTGGTGCAGTTGCAGCAGGTTTCTTACTTAAGGGGATGTTAGACATTCAAACAACTTTGATGGTACTCGGTGGTTTAGTGGTAATCGCTGCAAGTTGTGTGCTGATGATTCGCTTCTCAGTGGAACATAAAGAAAAAGAACAAAAATTGTTTGAAGAAGCGCTATTGGAGCGTAGTCGGATGGAACAGGCTTCCGCAACTATGAAACAAAATAGTGCAGCTTAATAGATAAATAACGATAAAAATTGAGGAGAATTGAGATGAAATTAGTGATGATTGGTCATGGCATGGTAGGTCACAAATTCATTGAATCTGTGTTGGAACATGCAAGTGATGACGTAGAAATTACCATTCTGGCAGAAGAACCACGTTTGGCGTATGACCGTGTACATTTAACTGAATATTTCACGGGTAAATCAGCAAAAGATTTAACCCTTTGCCGTTCAGATTTTGCGGATGCTTATGGTATTGATTTACGTCTAAGCACCAAAGCTACAGCGATTGATACCGCTAATAAAACCGTGACCACCAATCATGGTGATGTAATTGGCTATGACAAACTTGTTCTTGCCACAGGTTCTTATGCTTTTGTTCCACCTATTCAAGGCAATGATCGTGAAAATTGTTTTGTTTACCGTACTATTGACGATTTAGATGCAATTCGTGCTGCAAGTTTAAATGCAAAATCAGGTGTGGTGATTGGCGGTGGTTTACTTGGCTTAGAAGCTGCCAAAGCCTTACGTGATTTAGACCTAGAGACGCATGTCATCGAGTTTGCACCACGTTTAATGGCGGTGCAAATTGATGATTTGGGCGGTAAAGTTTTACGTTCTAAAATTGAAAATTTAGGGGTGAAAGTTCATACCCAAAAAGCAACTTCAGCCATCGAAGATGGTGTAAATACAACGCATGTGATGAAGTTTGGTGATGGTTCTGAACTTGAAACTGACATTGTTTTATTCTCAGCAGGGATTCGTCCCCGTGATGAATTGGCACGGATCAGTGGTTTAGCGATTGGTGAGCGTGGCGGTATTGTCATTAATGATTATTGTCAAACCTCTGATGCTGATATTTATGCAATCGGTGAATGTGCACTGTGGCAAAATAAAATTTACGGTTTAGTTGCACCCGGTTATGACATGGCACGTATCGCTGCGAAGCATGTTTTAGAACAAACTTGTACTGAGTTTGCAGGTGCAGACATGAGTACTAAGTTAAAACTGATGGGCGTAGATGTCGCATCTGTGGGTGATGCACATGCGATGACACCAAATTCACTCAGCTATTTTTATGCTGATGAAGAATCCATGACCTATAAAAAAATCGTGGTGAATGCCGAAAAAACCAAACTGCTTGGTGCAGTCTTAGTGGGTTGCGCCAAAGAATATAATGACTTGTTGCAAATGATGCTAAACGGGTTGGCATTACCTGAAAATCCTGAAAGTTTAATCATGCCTGGTTATGCACAATCTTCAGCAAAATCAGGTGGTAGTGGTGTTGATCTACTACCTGATAGTGCAACGATTTGTTCATGTAATAACGTGTCTAAAGCAGATATTTGTTCAGCAATCGCAGATGGTTCAACTTCATTGGGTGCTTTGAAAAAATGTACCAAAGCAGCAACGGCTTGTGGTGGTTGTGCACCTCTTGTGACGCAAGTGTTGAAATCAGAATTACAACGTCAAGGTGTGACGGTCAATAATCATCTTTGTGAACACTTTGCATACTCACGTCAAGAGCTATATCACTTGGTACGGGTCAATGAAATCAAGACTTTTGATGATTTGATTCAACAACATGGGCATGGTTTAGGCTGTGATATTTGTAAGCCAACGGCAGCTAATATTCTCGCATCTTGTTGGAATGACTTTGTCCTTAAATCGAGCCATGCTGGTTTGCAAGACAGTAATGACTATTATCTAGGCAATATCCAAAAAGATGGTTCATATTCTGTTGTGCCACGTATGGCAGGTGGTGAAGTCACTCCTGATGGCTTAATTGCGATCGGTCAGATTGCCAAAGAATATGGCTTATATACCAAACTCACAGGTGGACAACGGGTCGATATGTTTGGTGCGCAAGTGCATCAACTGCCTGAAATTTGGAAAAAACTGATTGATGCAGGTTTTGAATCGGGTCATGCCTACGGTAAATCTTTACGTACCGTGAAATCCTGTGTGGGTAGTACGTGGTGCCGTTATGGGGTAGACGATTCAGTCGGTTTAGCCATTTTTCTAGAAAATCGTTATAAAGGTCTACGTTCTCCGCATAAATTAAAAATGGCAGTTTCAGGATGTACTCGTGAATGTGCCGAAGCGCAAAGTAAAGATGTGGGTGTAATTGCAACTGAAAAAGGTTGGAACTTATACGTGTGCGGTAATGGTGGGATGAAACCACGCCATGCGGAACTTTTAGCCTCTGATTTGGATACGCAAACTTTAATCAAATATATCGACCGTTTCTTTATGTTCTATATCCAAACTGCGGATCGTTTACAACGGACGTCGGTATGGCGTGACAATATGGAAGGTGGTTTAGATTACCTCAAAGATGTCGTTATTCACGATTCTTTAGGTCTGGCGGATGAACTTGAACGCCGTATGAGCCATGTCGTTGGCACTTATCAAGATGAATGGCGTACTGCAATTGAAGACCCTGAGGTGCGTAAGCGCTTTGTGACCTTCGTCAATGCCAAAGCAGAACAACAGCAAGATCCACACATCCAATTTGCAGAAGTGCGTGGACAAATTCGTCCAAAAACTGATGCAGAACGTGATGTAACTCGTATTCCTGTGGTTGAAGCTTAATTTATAAAAGTAAAAACTTTTATTTAGTTTTTAAGCCCTCTTTCTAATTTCCCTCAGAGGGGGAAAGGATATAGAGCTTAAATAAAAGTTTAAAAGGATAATAAAATGACGATTTTAAAAGATATGAATGAATTAGATTGGATAGATATTTGCGCTTTGGATGATATCACTGCGAATACTGGTGTAGGTGCTTTGATTGGCAAACAGCAAATTGCCATTTTTCGTATTGCAAATGAAAAACGTGTCTATGCCCTAAGTAATCAAGACCCGTTCAGTAAAGCCTTTGTCATGGCTCGAGGCATTATTGGCGATCTACAAGGTGAACGTGTGGTGGCATCACCGATTTACAAACAGCATTTTAGCTTGGCGACAGGACGTTGCTTGGAAGATAAAGATCAAAAACTCTTGGTTTTCCCCAGCAAAATTGAAAATGGTCGTGTCATGATCAGCCCGACACCACAAAAAACCTATATTACCAATAATGCTTCTCCTCAAGAGAAAATGAAGCTGGTTTTAGTGGGCAATGGTTTGGCAGGTATGCGTTGTCTAGAAGATCTGCTCGATATGGCACCTGAGCGTTATGTAGTGACCGTAATCGGTGAAGAACCATGGGGTAACTATAACCGTATTATGCTATCACCTGTGTTATCGGGGGATAAAACCATTGATGACATTATGTTACATCCTCATGCATGGTATAGCGATAAAAATATTCGCTTCATAGCAGGTGATCCTGCGGTCAAAATCGACCGTCCACGTAAACAGGTCTATACCGAAAAAGGCTTAATGGTGGATTATGATCGCCTGATTTTAGCGACAGGTTCTAAACCTTTTGTCCCACCGATTTCAGGTGCAAATTTAAAAGGGGTGATCAGCTTCCGTGATATTTATGATGTCAATACCATGCTCGACTACTGCAAAGACAAAAAAAATGCCGTCGTCATTGGTGGTGGATTATTGGGGCTAGAAGCTGCATACGGACTAAAACAACGTGGTATGAATGTCACTGTATTGCATTTGATGGATCGCATTATGGAGCGTCAATTAGATGCTAAAGCAAGCCAAATGTTGCGTCATAGCATTGAAGCAAAAGGCATTCAGATTATGACCGAAGCCAATACTGAAGCTTTACTCGGTGAAAATGGGCACGTCAAACAAGTCTGTTTAAAAGATGGCACAGTATTAGAAGCTGATTTAGTGGTTTTTGCGGTGGGTATTCGTCCGAACATGGCTTTGGCGCAAAGTGCAGGACTACGTTGTAACCGTGGTGTCATGGTCAATGACACCATGCAAACCTATGACCCAAGTATTTATGCGGTTGGGGAATGTATTGAACATCGTAATCAAACCTTTGGTTTGGTTGAGCCACTGTGGGGACAGGCGTTTATTTGTGCATCACACTTGGCAGAGCATGGCAGTTTAACCTTTAAAGCGCCAACTGTGCCAACGCAGTTAAAAGTCAGTGGTTGTGATGTATTCTCTGCGGGTAACTTTGAACCTAAAGATGATTTTGAAGACATTATTCTAAATGATGAAAAACGTCAGATTTATAAACGTATTATTATTCAAAAAGATAAAGTCATCGGTGCGGTTTTGTTTGGTGATACTGAAGACGGTGCATGGTATGCAGAACTGATTTCTGATCAAACACCAATTTCTTCGATTCGTAATAAATTGCTCTTTGGTAAAGATTTTGCTTTAAAGAAAGCAGGGTGATTCATTACTTATTAGCAAAATCCCTCCCAACCTCCCTTTAGAAAAGGGAGGAGTATCGTGTATCTACTTTTTTGTAGTGATGCAATTACTCCCTCCTTTATTAAAGGAGGAATGGGGAGGATTAAAGCTTATGTACAAAAAATTATTTTTGCATTGATCGCAGTGGACTGAACCAAAGATACCTAATTTAGGAGCATCGCAGAAAATGAATAGTATCTCTGTAATGGAACTGCATAGCTCCACAGAAAATATAATCAAAACAACAGATACAACTTGTCCTTATTGTGGTGTGGGATGTGGTGTCTCCGCAACAGTGCAGGAAACTGCTCTAGGACAAAAAGTGTCAGTGGTTGGGGATCAAAAGCATCCATCGAATTACGGAAAACTGTGTATTAAAGGCAGTAATCTAGCCGATACAGTAGGTTTAGAAACTCGTGTGTTACATCCAATGTTTGGACGTAAAGTCGAGTCAGAACATACCAATGCCTATACGCGTCAAACAGCAGACTGGGATACAGCTACAGATTTAATTGCCAATAAATTTCAACATTATATTGATCAATATGGGCGTGACAGTATTGCCTTTTATGTCTCAGGGCAATTACTGACAGAAGACTATTATGTGGTGAATAAATTCGTCAAAGGTTATTTGGGCACAGCAAATATCGATACCAATTCACGGCTCTGTATGTCCTCGGCTGTGGCAGCGCATAAGCGTGCCTTTGGTGAGGATTTAGTGCCTGCAAGTTATCGAGATTTTGAACATACCGATATGGTGGTGCTTGTAGGTTCAAATACGGCGTGGTGTCATCCTGTTCTATATCAACGAATTATGAAAGCCAAAGAAGAGCGAGATTTATTCGTTGTGGTGATTGATCCACGTTTTACTGCGACTTGTGAAGCTGCTGATTTACATTTACCGATTTTAATTGGTCAAGATGTTTCATTATTCAATGGTTTATTACAATATCTTGTAGAAAATGGTTATGAAGATCATGAATTTATTGCAAATCATACACAAAGTTTAAATGCAGCTTTAGACAGTAGTTTAGCTGAAAAAAATATTGAAGATGTTGCTGTTAAAACAGGGATTTCCCTTGAAAAATTACAATTATTTTTTGAAAAATTTGCCCAAACTGAAAAGGTGATGACCTTATTTTCTATGGGGGTCAATCAGTCCTCTCGTGGAGTAGATAAAGCCAATAGCATTATTAATTGTCATTTATTAACAGGGAAAATTGGTAAATTAGGCGCAGCACCTTTTTCTATGACAGGACAGCCCAATGCGATGGGAGGTCGTGAAGTCGGTGGTTTGGCGAATATGTTAGCGGCTCACTTGGAACTCGAAAATCCTGTGCATCAACAATTAGTACAAGAATTTTGGCAGAGTCCTCATATTGCCAAGCAAGCGGGGTTAAAAGCGGTCGACCTATTTGAAGCAGTTGAAAGCGGTAAAATTAAAGCCATTTGGATTATGGCGACCAATCCTGTGGTGAGTCTACCTGATGCAGATCAAGTCAAGCGTGCTTTGGAAAAATGTGAATTCGTGGTGGTGTCTGATATTTGCCAAGATACAGATACGACTCAATATGCAGATGTACTGTTGCCTGCACTTGGTTGGGGAGAAAAAGATGGTACAGTCACCAATTCAGAACGCCGTATTTCCCGTCAAAAAGCCTTTTTAGATGCACCGATGCAAGCCAAAGCCGATTGGTGGGCAGTATCACAAGTGGCGAAAAAATTAGGTTTTAGTGGTTTTGATTTTGAAAATAGTCATGAGATTTTTATCGAACATGCCCAACTTTCTGCCTATCAAAATGCTGAAATTTCAAAGCGTTCAGAGATCAATCATTTTCGTTATTTTAATTTACAAGGATTGACTGATCTTTCTTTTGAGGAATACAACCAACTTAAACCTGTTCAATGGCCCATAGTTCGACCTGATCAATCGAATGATGATTATGCACAATTATTTTCAAATGGTCAGTTTAGCCATGCCGATGCTAAAGCCAAATTTATTGCCACTGTAGCAATTGATCCTGTGCATCAAACAAATCGTGAATATCCGCTGATTTTAAATACAGGGCGGATTCGGGATCAATGGCATACGATGACACGTACAGGTTTATCTGCCAATTTAAGTACGCATAAAGCTGAGCCTTTTTGTGAAATTCATCCTCAGGATGCCTTAAAGTTCGGGGTTCAAGATGGGGAGTTGGTGGAGATTCAATCCGCATGGGGTAACTGTGTATTGCGTGCAACTGTAAGTGATCATATTCGCCGTGGACAGGTTTTTGCACCGATTCATTGGAATGATCAATTCGCTTCCGATGCACGGATTGGTAAAGTGGTGAATCCTGTGGTAGATGCCATTTCAGGAGAACCTGAATTTAAACATACACCTGTGATCATTCATCCATTTTATACGCAGTGGCAAGGCGTATTTTATGTCAGAGATAATTTTACTCATTTAGTTAAAAACAGCATTGAAAATGTCGTGTGGTGGACAAAGATTCAGACGGCAAAAGCGGTACGTTATGAACTCGCAGATCGTCACCGTTTTAGTCAAACCACGGAGTGTTTAAAAGAATTATTGCCTTTTGATGATGAGAGTTTTGAATGGCTGAATCTTGAAGATCAAACCGCACATATTAGCCACACGGTGGTATTGCAAAATGAACAATTGGTGGCAAGTTTATATATTGCACCGAAAGCACTTTTACCTGATCGGGATTGGGTGGCGAGCTTATTTAAACGTGAACGTTTAAGTGCGATGCATCGTAAGGCTTTACTTGCAGGACAAGCCATGTCGATGGGCAATAACGAAGGTACTTTGGTCTGTAGCTGTTTTAAAGTCGGCAAAAATCGCATTATTCAGACCATTAAAGAAAATAATATTTCCAATGAAAAACAAGTCACAGCCTGTTTAAAAGCAGGTGGCAACTGTGGCTCATGTTTACCTGAAATTCGTGGTTTGATTAAAGCCTGTCAAATGGAGGCGACTGAATGAAAAAAAACATAAAAAATATCAGCATGGGAAAAGATTATCCACCAACGGAATTGGTCATTTTGGCAGGTGGTCAGGCACGGCGCATGAATGGCTTAAATAAATTACTGCAAAAATTTGATGATCAAATCCAACTGATTAAAATTCATCAACAGCTTAAAAGTAAAGTCACTCAGGTGTGGGTCAATAGCCATCGGGATGATTCTATTTATCAAAAATTGATTCCCAATATTCACTGTTATCAAGATGATGAGCAAGGTTTTCATGGTGCTTTGATGGGAATGAAAAGTGCATGGTCACATGTGCAAAGTGATTATGTGCTATTTGTGCCATGTGATGTGACATTTATTCCCAAACGTGTGCTTGAAAAACTGCATCAGGCTTTGGCACGTAATGCTTTGGCAGAAGTGGCGTATGTAGAAATCAATGGAACAGCACTCTATCCATTTTGTTTGGTAAAACGTAGTGCTGTACAAGTCATCGCTATGCATCTTGCACAACAGCAGCGCAGTTTAAAACAGTGTTTTGCGGATTTGCACGCTCAAATTGCAACTTTTAAAAATCACGCACTGTTTTTTCACAGCATTAATTCTTTGGATGAATTACAACAATATCGACTCTTGAAATCTCTTTAGATTTTAACCATCAGTATTTTATTTTCAGTAAAAACTCTGTTTTGCGTAATGTTGGAACACTTTTTGCAATTTTATTGTCAATAAAATGACGCAGTTTTTAAGTTTAAGAAATTCTGAACTTAAACAGTGCGAAAGAGTCTGTGTATGAACGCAATATCACATCGCAATATACAAAATGGCACAAGTCCCTTTGAGGATCAATTTGGTCGCCAAAAGCGCAAACTGAGAATTTCAGTGACAGACCGCTGTAATTTTAAGTGTGTTTATTGCATGCCTGAACATCCACAGTGGATGAGAAAACAGGATTTACTCAGTTTCGAAGAACTCTATCAATTTTGTGATTTTATGGTGCGCCGTGGTATTGAACATATTCGCATTACAGGGGGCGAGCCTTTAATGCGCCAAGGTGTAGTGCATTTTATTTCAACATTACAACAACTGAAAAAAAATGGACTCAAAAAAGTTTCGATGACGACCAATGCGCATTATTTAGCGCAATATGCTGCGGCATTAAAACAAGCGGGACTCGATGATTTAAATATCAGTTTAGACAGTTTAGATGCAGAGCAATTTTTGGAACTGACCCAAAAACAACTACAAGCTGTACTTGATGGCATTCAACAGGCTCAAGAAGTTGGATTACCGATTAAAATCAATGCCGTTCTGATTAAAGGCATGAATGAAGATCAAATTCTACCTTTGGCACATTGGTCAATCCAAAATAACTGTGTTGTCCGTTTTATCGAATTTATGCCTTTGGATGGCGATGCACAATGGTCAAAAGCGCATGTCGTGACTGAACAAGAGATTTTAAATAGATTGAAACAAGATTTTGAGGTCACGACCCAACAGGGAAAATCTTCAGAACCTGCTCGGCAATACTTAATTAATGGTCATCCGATAGGGATTATTTCCACGATTTCCAATTCTTTTTGTGGGACATGTGATCGTTTACGTTTAACTGCAAAAGGAGAGTTTTATAACTGCTTATTTGCACCGAAAGGCATGGATCTAAAAGCACAAATTCAAGGATTAAATACACAGCAGAGTGATGCAGAATTTAGGCTACATCACACTTTACAGGAATATATTTGGCATAAAAAACAAGGTTTTGATGCGATTCAGCAGGAAGAATCAGCATTTAAAATATCTGTGAAAAATATCGAATCTCGCAAAATTAGCATGTATATGATTGGAGGTTAAAATGTCAGATCAATGCAATATTTCCAAAGTGATTACAGTTAAAGTGCAGTGTTTTGGTGCAATCGAACGACAACTACCACAGGATTTAAACCTGCAATTTTCATCTCAAGTGATGATTCATGATGTACTCGCTGATGTGGTACGGACATATCCTGAATCTTCTGCGCTGTTGGAACGCTGTGCTTGTGCGGTAGGCGAGGACATTATTCCACGTCAAAGTCTATTGGATACAGATACAACTTTAGTTTTATTGTCCCCTGTTGCAGGAGGTTAAGTTGATGAATATTCAAGTTAAAACACCCATCAAAGATTTTAAACGAATTCAGGACGTACCTTTAAGCCAAGAGAGTTTCGATGCAATTCAGGCTTTCCCTGAATGTGGTGGCATTGGCATATTTATTGGAACAGTACGCAATCATCATGAAGGCAAAGCAGTTCAGGCACTGAAATATACCTCCTATGCACCTGTATCAGAAAAAATGATTCGTCAAATTGAACAAGACATTCAGCTTAAATACGGCGTGTCTTATGTGCGGGTAATTCATCGGGTAGGGGCATTAGAAATTGGTGAAAAAGCCATTATTGCGATTGCCTATGCAGCACATCGCCGTGAAGCCTTTGCTGCCTGTGAGGAAGCGGTAGAACGGGTAAAACATGAAGTGCCTGTATGGAAAGAGGAATTTTATGTGGATGGCACAAGTCAATATGTTGCAGGCTGTTGTATTCGTAAAGATTATGCTGATTCAGAACAGATGAAATCACATTCCCATCATCATTGTGAGCATGATTTTGAATATAGTCATCAACATACAGATGACACTGAATGTATAGATTTTACTGAGCAGGAATGGATGTAAATCCAAAGATATTTTTACTATTTACAGCATGATTTTTAAAATTAGAAATAGAGGAATGTGCAATGAAAAATGTGGGCATGAAAGCAGACAGTTACCGTACCGCAGTGGCAACAGGGATTTTACATGCACCGTCACATTGCATCGAACTGTTACGCAATGGTAATACTGAAAAAGGCGATGCGCTCAAAACAGCACGTATTGCAGGGATTTTGGGGGCGAAAAAAACCGATGAACTGATTCCATTATGTCATCCCTTACCGATTTATCGAGCTGATGTTGACTATGAACTGTTTGAAAAGCATGTCGAAATTATTGCTACCGTAGAAACTATTGGTCCAACGGGTGTGGAAATGGAAGCTTTAACTGCGGTGAGTCTGGCAGGATTAACCCTTTACGATATGTTAAAACCGCACTGTGAACCAGAGGATTTATTACTCGATGGTATCCAATTACAAAAGAAAAAAGGTGGGAAGTCACATTTCACTCGCATCCTCAAAGAAAGTCTATCGGCTTCGGTGATTGTACTGTCCGATACTGTTGCCGCAGGCAAAAAGCCGGATACCGCAGGGCAAAATGTTTTGGAGATTTTACAGGAAGCCAATTTTAGCAATATTGCCTATCAGGTCATTGCTGATTCACCTGAGCAACTTTTAGCGTTAATCGAACAACAAAAAAATCACTATCCCTTGATTTTAACTGTGGGTGGTACAGGACTTGGACCGAAAGATCTGACTGTAGAAACCATTCAACCTTTATTAAAACGTGAAATTCCCGGTTTGATGGAAGCTTCTCGCAGTTTTGGGCAACGCCGTACCCCTTATGCTGCGTTGAGTCGTGGCGTGGCAGGTTATATTGAAAATAGTTTGGTGATGACTTTGCCGGGCAGTCGTCAAGGGGCATTGGAATCTTTAACTGCCGTTTTACCTGCTTTAGTTCATCTATTTGATGTACAAAAGAATATTCCACATCAAGGGGGGTATTTATAATGTCAGGATGTGGTGCAGAACACAGCTTAATTTCTGTTGATCAAGCTTTGAATTTAATTGTAGAAAAAACCAAAGCTTTGTCAGTGGAAAGCATTCCACTACTACAGACCTTAAATCGTTATTTGGCTGAAAATGTCTACTCACAGATCAATTTACCCTTATTTTCACAAAGTGCGGTGGATGGCTATGCAATTTGTGCAAAGGATGAGATAGAAGCAGAAACCGTATTTGATCTGATTGGAGAAATTCGGGCAGGGCAAACAACCGAACTATTTCTGCAGCAAGGTCAAGCCATGCGGATTTTTACAGGTGCAAAAATTCCTGTAGGAACAACTACGATTGCACGGCAGGAAATCGTAGATTTACTTGATTCAAATCAAATTAAAATTACAGAACAATTAAAACAACATGCTGATCTGCGAGATGTAGGCGAAGAAATTGCCATTGGGCAATGCTTAGCAGAGCAGGGACAACAACTTTCTGTTGGGGCAATGGCTGCCTTGAGTATGGCAGGCATTCAACAAGTTAAGGTTTATCAGTATCCTAAAATCGCTGTGGTGATCACAGGTGACGAAGTGTCTGAAACGATAGAGGACTTTGCAACAGGTCAAATTTTTGATGCCAATGCGCCGTTGATTCGAGCATGGTTTGCACAGCGTAACCAACAGGTCGATATTTTCCATGTGGCAGATACAGTGGAAGCAGTAAAGACCTTACTACATGATTTAATTAAAAGTTATCAACTGATTCTGACCACAGGCGGAATTTCTGTTGGTGATTATGATTTTATTCGCCCTGTGGCTTTAGATTTAGGCTTTGAACAGATCTTTTGGAAAATCAAACAGAAACCTGGCAAGCCTATGTTTTTCGCAGAACTATCCAAAGTTGATCAAACACATTGTTATTTGTTGGGTTTACCGGGCAATCCTGCTGCGGTCTATGTTGGTATGCAGATTTATACGGCAACATTATTAAATGCGTTACAAGGTCAAAAACAGCTCCCGCAATGGTTTCAGGCAAGGCTCAGTCATGATTTAAAAGCGGATACACGAGAGCGTTTTCTGAGAATGTCAGCCCATTTTGAACAGGAAAATTTAACAGTAAAAAGTCTAGGCAAACAACAATCCCACATGTTGAGTAATTTGATGCACGCCAATAGTCTCGTACGCATTCCAGCACATGAACAGATGCAAGCAGGGCAAATCGTGCAAGGTATTTTTATTTAATTCAAATTTATTGATGATGAACAATAAAAGAGGAAATTCAATGATTAACAAAATGCTCTTAGCGAGTGGATTGATCTCTTTTGTGAGCTTTGGTCATGCTGAAACCGTTAAAGTCTATGCCGCTGCAAGTTTAACCAATGCACTGACAGATATTGTCCAAATCTATGAAAAACAACATCCTCAAACCGATATTATCCCTGTTTTCGGTGCATCTTCAGCGCTCGCTAAACAAATTGAAGCAGGTGCAAAAAGTGATATATTTTTCTCTGCGGATGTGGATTGGATGAATTATCTCGTTCAAAAGCAAATGATTTATGCACAACAAATTAGACCATTATTAAGCAATCAATTGGTGGTGATCAGTCCAGAAACTTTAAATATTTCATTTAAAGCACAACCAAATTTTAATTTTGCTCAAGTCTTTAAAGGACGTTTATGTACAGGACAAATGGAATCCGTGCCTGTTGGAAAATATGCCAAACAAAGTCTGATTAAACTCAATTGGTTGGACAATTTAAAGGGTCGTATTGTTGGAACTGACGATGTACGTTCAGCTTTGGCATTTGTAGAAAGAGGTGAGTGTGAAGTAGGAATCGTCTATAAAACCGATGCTTTAATCAGTCAAAAAGTTAAAATTATTGGGACATTTCCACAAAATAGTCATCATCCGATTATTTATCCAATGGCTTTGACCAAACAAGGTGAAAAAAATGCTGATGCACAGCAATTTAATCAATTTGTGCATCGCAATCCTCTGGCAAAGGCAATTTTTGTGAAATATGGTTTTGTTGTAAATCCATAAATCAGCCGAATTGATCGATGAACCTATTTAGCCTTAGCCCCGAAGAACTCAGCGCACTATATCTGTCTGCGAAAGTTGCGCTGTTTGCAACCGCATTTAGTTTGCCTTTTGCTATTGGATTGGCATGGGTTCTGGCGCGTTATGATTTTAAATTTAAAGTCATTGTCGAAGCTTTTTTACAACTCCCGATAGTTTTACCACCTGTGGTCTTGGGTTATCTCTTATTGATTCTATTTGGTAATCAAGGGTTTATCGGACAATATTTATCTGCGATAGGCTTTGAGTTAGCATTTAATTGGAAAGGGGCAGTACTGACGTCAATGATTGTCGGTTTTCCTTTACTTGTGCAACCAATTCGCTTGGCATTTCAACTTTCAGATCGGCACTTGGAAGAAGTTGCACAAACTCTAGGTGCAAGTTTCAGGCAAATATTCTTTAAAATATACTTACCTTTGGCATATCCAGGCATTTTGATGGGCTGTATTTTAGGTTTTAGTCGTAGTCTTGGTGAATTTGGCGCAACAATAACATTCATTGGTAATATTCCTGATGAAACTCGGACTATTCCCATTGCGATTTATTCATTTTTACAACAACCTGACGGGGAAATCATGGCAATGCGTTTGGTTATATTGTCATTGATTTTGGCATTTGGAGCTTTGATTGTTAATTACCTTGTTCTTCACAAATACAAAAATGAACCAAATGGATAATATTGGGAATATTTTAAATATTGACTAAAAAATGAATGTATTTCTTTTACTCATATTACACTCTTATTATTTATAAATATTTGAATAAGAAAGGTTTGTAAATGATTTTTGCTTACTTTCGCTTTCGTAAGCTTGTTCATCAAAAGAAGATGAACAAGCATTTAGGGGCAGATTATTAAAATCGTATGATCTTACCAACTATATTTGATACCTACTTGAAAGTTGGTTGGTGCACCATAGTAACTATTTAAAGTTGATAAATGATATTTCTCATTCAATAAGTTATTAACATTTAAATTTGCTGTGAGATTTTCATTGAATTTATAACGCGCCATTAAATCAACTATGCCATAGCTCCCTTGTTCAGATTTAAATGAATCAGTACGTGTGATATATGTGTAAATATCACTTTGCCAACGGATTCCAGCACCTACGGTTAGTGCCTCATCTAACTGTGGTAATGTATATGAAGTAAATAATTTAGCTGTATTATTTGGGACATCACTATTTAAGTTGTTACCTTTACTATCTTGGGAAATATTGCGTGTAAAACTCGCTGAAATTTGCCATAAATCAGAAAGTTTACCAGTAGCCTCTAGCTCAATCCCACGGCTTTTTGTACCTGATTCAGCACGATATGGTGATACTTTTTGTCCATTTGGTAGTGTAATTTGCGGTGCACCAGTAATTAAAATAGCTTTATTGTCTTCTTTTGTTTGGTAGATTGCAGCACCGATATTTAACTGATTATCAAAAAATTCACCTTTGACTCCAATTTCAGTACTGTTACCAATCAATGGATCGATAAAATTTCCATTCACATCATATCGATCTTGTGGTGAGAAAATAGTGGTATAGCTAGCATAAGCTGTCCAATTTGGGGTGAAATCGTATGTTAGCCCTACATAAGGAATGATTTCATTTTCTTTTTGCTTTTTGTTTGTCGCTGTGCCACCAGTTTCTGGATTAGTTTTTGAAATTCGTTCCCAATCATCAAATCGAGCACCGATAATCATGGCAAGTGGGTCACTTAGTTTTAAACGAGCAGCACTAAATGCAGAAAGGCTTTTTTCATCCGTACTATACCAACCATTAGTTTTTAAATCTGGTTTAGCTGGGCTGTAGCCATCCCAAGTAAAAATATTATCTATAGTGCTAACATTCCAACCCGTTGAGCTAGGACGTTTATTTTTACTTTTGGCATAAGTAGTTCCAACAACAACTTCATGCGTTTGATTCAACAAATCAAATGAGCCATTCACGGTTAAATTGAATAAATCTTGGGTAGGTTTATAGTCCCAGCGCGTTGCATAAAGCACACTGCCAGCACCAGTATCTTTATTTATTCCAGAACCAGAAAATACATAGCCGACAATTTCATCAGAAGAGGTAATGGTACGAGATGCAACCCCTTTTATTTTCCAATTATCATTAAGCTGATACTCAATATCGGCAAAATAGCCTGTCGTTGAGCGATCAGATGTTGCCCAATTTGCGGCAGCTGAATCAGATCGTGACCAATTAATCGCTGTCCCATCTGTATAATAGGTAGGTAAACCACTACGAGCAATGCCATCTATATCAATCTGTTGATAACTCACGCCAAGGCTGGCTTTGGTTCTATCATTCAAATCTGCTTCAACAACCCCATAAGCGACTTTTCGTTCCTCGCTATAACAGTCTATATATGAATCACCTGTTTGATATGCAAATACTGTACGTCCGCGGATTGTACCTTCTTTATTGAGTGGACTAGAGACGTCGAGATCAGTACGGTAAGTATCCCATGAGCTGGTATTTGCACTCACAGATGCTTTAAAATCTTCTAATGGTTTCTTGCGTACCATATTGATACTTGCACTGGCTGTACCTGCACCAGTCATCAACCCATTCGCTCCACGAACAATTTCAACTCGATCAAAAAGTGCTGTATCTTGGCTTTGAAAAATACTGGAATATGAATTGAGTAGTTTTATACCATCTAATAAATAACTATCTACAGTTTGACCTCGTGCATAAATTGGAGAGTTGTCTGAGCCGATATTCCCCCCTTGTTTAATGGTTAATCCTGCGGCTTGATTGGCGACATCCATAAGCTGAGTAAGATTTTGATCTTCCATTTGTTGTCGAGTAACAACACTCACTAATTGTGGTGTTTCTTTTAGTGACAGTGTTAAACCTGTTGAGGCTGTTGTTGACTTGGCCGTATATGACTTAGTTCCTTCTGTCGTTAATGGTTTTTCTTGATTTGCCGTGACTATTATTGCGGGTAATTGTGTAACTTCACTAGCGGAAACGTTTAGATCTTGAGTTGTTGTATTTACTTGAGTTGTGCTGAGTTGGGAATGTTGAGTTTCATTGGCTATTTTGTGACGTGGTTTAATACTAAAACCACCATTTTCAAGTCTAACAGCTTCTAAATTGACAGGTTGTAATAACTTTTCTAAAGCTTGTTCAGGTGAATATTGTCCCTGTAATCCATTACTATTTATTTTTGAAAACGCTTGTGCATCATAGCTAATCGTTATTCCTGTTTGAATCGCAAGCTGTTTTAAAGCTTGGTCAAGTGTGCTTTTGTTTACTTTGACCATTTGTGTAGTTGCTGCATATCCACTGGTTGATAGTACTCCTAATGTAAGTGCTGGAGTACTTAGTAGAACTGCCCGAATAGCAATAGCTAATGTGTTTTTTACTTGAAATTTCGACATAAATTTGCATCTGAAAGAATGTTTATCTATTAGTCGAATGAATAAAAAAAAGAGCTCATTGTTTTACGATTTTTTATATGTTTTGAAATTTAAAAGATATTTTTTATTGCTATTGAGCAATCAACAAAGTTCAAACTAATACTTTTCAACATGGAGTATATATGGACTATAAAATTCTAAATTAAGACCGTTGGCATGAGCGATCGTCTCAAGGCTTTGATCAATGTTTACTAAGGAAAATACACCTGAAATTTTAATATTTTCAATATTTTGATCTATATAGTAAGTACCTTTCTGGTAGCGATATAATTCGTATAAAACCTTTTTGAGAGACCAGTTTTCAACGACAAGTAAATGTTGAGTCCAATAGGGTTGGTCATTTTTTAAAGGGATTGCATTAGATATATGTTGCGCATTAAAAACAGCACGAAATCCTTGTTTGATTATTTTTTCTTTTGCAAGCTCAGAGGAGTGAATGGCTACAGCATGTTCATAAACATTTAATTTAGTTTTCTCCTTTTCTTGCCGTACAGTAAATTGAGTACCTAATGCTTCCAATTCGCCATTTGAAGTGCTCACGAAGAACGGACGTTTGTAAGCGTCTTTTGCAGTCTTTATATAAATTTCACCTGTAATAAGTTTAATTTTCCGTGATTGCTTTGTGTATTCAACATTGATGTAGCTATTGCTGGCGAGTATAAGTTGGGAACCATCTTCTAAAGGAATATTCTTAATTTCACCAATATCAGTGTGATAGTCCGCTTGCCATTTTGACCAAGGTAATTGATACAAAAAAAATGAGAGCATAGAAAGACCGATTATGCTCAATAACGTATTATTTTTTAAAGTTTGATGAAATTCATTCTTTGAATGAGCAAAAGATTGAGGTTTTAAATTTGCGGGTAGTTCATTGAGTCCTGAGATGAATTTTTGCACTTGCTCAATGGCAAGTGCATTTTCAGGTTTTTGATTTTTCCATTGTTCAAATTGCTGATATTGTTCATCATTGACTTCTCCAGAATGTAGAATTACGAGCCAGTCAGTCGCTTCATCTAAAACGTGTTCGGATAGTTTTTCTGGATTTGCCATAAGTGAATTTAAATTATTGTTGTTGTAAGCTTATACAAGCAAGAAAAGCAAGCTTCATATCGCGTTTTACTGTTGCTTCAGAAATTTGCAACTGTTCTGCAATGGTTTTGTAAGTCAAACCATCAAGTTGTGATAATAAAAACACTTGAGTTGCTCGTACGGGTAATTTTTCTAAGACTTTATGGACTTGAAATAAAGTTTCTCTAATACAGATTTCATGTTCAGCAGATGGATAGTACTCAGCAGGCAATTGGGCTAATGCCTCTAAATATAAACGTTCAACTTGTTGATGACGCCAATGATCAATAATGACATGTTTGGCAATGCCGAGTAACCATGCTTTGGGTTCTTGAATATTTTCATGTTGATAATGGCTTTTTAGAGCACGATAAAAAACTTCCTGACTTAAATCTTCAGATTGATGATGATGTTGAAGTTTATGCTTAAACCAAGAGAGTAAAGTCGTTTGATGTGCTTGATAAACATGGCTAAACCATAACTGCTTATGTACATTTAAATTCATCGAATAGCCTTAAAACAGAATCAATCAAATCCAATTTCAAGTAAAGAAATAGAATTTAATAAAAATATTTGTTGAATCTTAATGATAATCATTATTAAATGCAATATTATTACTTACACAAAGTAACATTTATTTTGATCTGTTTATCTATCTCATCCGTCTTAGTAGGTAACGATGCGTAATCACTGTATTACGTTTGCAATGTTAGTGGTCTAGTCATGAAATCCCATTCTTTCAAACTCAATGCTCAACAGCATTATCGATTTACTGTGTTTATACGCATTTTACTTGCCGTATTTGGTGGTTTTGGTGTGGCAAATTTAACAGTTGCTATGGTGGGATTATTCTTTCCAAGTCAACAGGCAATTGCCACATATACAGGTTTTTTGCTCAGTTTTATTGTTTGGTTGGTGTTGATCTTGGCTGTATTTAGTATGAAAAGTACTTTGAAAGCAGTCTGCTTATCCATTGGTCTGTTATTGAGTCTTGGTTGTATCGTGAGTGCCTTAAAAACTTGGGGGAGCATATGAAAGAGGGCTTTCGTCAAAGTATGGCTTGGCTTCATACATGGACTGGCTTAGTTGTTGGTTGGGTTTTATTTTTTGTATTCTTAACGGGCACAGCAGGTTATGTTCAAATTGAACTGACACGATGGATGCAACCAGAGCAGCCTCTACAGTCCAATGTATTGGTTTCTGAAAAAGAACAGGTTGATAAAGCCTATGCGTATTTAATGCATCATCCTGAAGCACAAACAGCTGAACGTTGGGGGATTAACCTACAAACTAATCAACGTGGTGCAGATGCATTTGCAGTGAATTGGACTTTGCCACCAAAAGAGGAAGGACAACGGGGTAAGTATCAGAAAGAAGTGCTTGATGTTTCATCGGGTCAACCTGTTTCAGAGCAAATTAAACCACGTGAAACGGGTGGTGGTTTTACACTTTACCGTATGCATTATGCTTTGCACTATATTCCTTATGATTGGGGTATTCGGATCGTAGGCATTTGTACGATGTTTATGTTTGTTGCCATTATATCGGGCATTATTACTCATAAAAAAATATTTAAAGATTTCTTTACCTTTAGACCCGCCAAAGGTCAACGCTCTTGGTTGGATGCGCACAATGTCATTAGTGTGATTGCTTTACCTTTTTATATCATGATCACCTATAGCGGTTTAATTTTCTTTGCCAATGCTTATATGCCTTTGGGCGTCCCTATGGTGTACGGTGCGGGAGAGAAAAATACAGAGCGTTATTATGCTGAGCTTTATCCAACAAATTCACGTTTTAATAAGGAGCATTCTGCTGTTCCGCGAACAATGGGTGAAATACAACAAAAATTTGTCCCTATTCAACCTTTACTCACAAACGCTCAAAATGAATGGGGCGGGGCTGGTAAAATCAGTCAGGTAAATTTTTATCCTGATCAAGGTAAAACACCTGCAAAAATTGAATTCTACCAAACGGGTAGTGACACGATTGCAAGAAAACGAACATCTTTAAGTTTTGATTTATATACAGGTCAAAAGATTGTTCAGGAAAAGTCCAATGAGGATAAAGCACCAATGGTCTTTGGTACAACAGTACTGGGATTACATGAGGGCTTATTTGCATCACCATTTGTACGTATTTTATATGTGCTGACAGGACTTTTAGGCACTGCCATGATTGCAACAGGTTTAGTGCTGTGGACAGTCAAACGCCGACCAAAACAATTAAAGTCAAACCGAATGAGCTTTGGACATGCACTTGTTGAACGCTTAAATATTGCCATGATTGCAGGTTTACCTCTTGCCATCGCGGTTTATTTTTGGGCAAACCGTTTGATTCCTAGCGACTTTGCCAGCCGTGCCAATTGGGAAGTGCATTGCTTATATATCATGTTATTGTTGAGTTTTATTTATGCCTTGAGTCGACCCATTGTACGAGCTTGGATTGAGATATTGGCTTTTGCTGCTTTGGCTTATTTATTGTTGCCTATCCTTAATTTTATTACGACAGATCGTCATTTGGTTGTATCACTGCGTCATCAAGATTTCGCTTTAGCCAGTATAGATTTGGGATTTATTTTCCTTGGGGTCATCTTTGCGTGGGCAAGTTATCGCGTGTGGAGCAAGCGGGATTCTATTTTAAAACCTGTTGTTAAAAAAGCCAAAAAACCACGTGTTGCTCAGACAGATGATGTGACTGAAATTCCGCGTTCAGAGGAGTTGTCATGAGCATTGTGTCGATCAATATTTTAACCACGATATTTCTAAGTTACCTCGGATTATTCGCTTTGAATCTTTCTCTGGAACGCAATGCAAAATTGGTTTTAAAAGCGCCATTGTCTTTAAAAAAAAATCAGATCATCAAAATTTTGGGATGGAGTTTTCTAGCACTTTCATTATTGCACTGTATCTGGGCATGGGGAATCTCTATAGGCATTGCTGCATGGTTTGGTGTGATTACGCTCATCGCTGGCATCATCGTCTTTATTCAATCTTATCAAGCACGATTGAATTTAAATTTATCAAGTATGGCTTTTTTGATTGTGATTGGATTGCAATTTTTTCGACTGTAAATGAGTGAGTTTTTATGAGTGATTCAATGGTAGATGTAACAAAGAAGCATCATTCTTTCGGTCGAAAATTGAAATATGGGATTGGCTTTTTTTTATTGATTGTGTTGATTATTGGGGGGATGTATTGGAAAAAAGTCTCAAATAAACCCAAAGAAGAATATAGCCAATGGAGTAAGCCTGTTCCTGTACGTATCGTCCCTGTACAGCGCAATAACTTAGATGTTGAAATTAAAGCCATTGGTACCGTTGTTCCTGTCCATACTGTGAATGTGCAAAGTCAAGTTTCAGGGGTATTGCAACAGGTTCATTTTAAAGAAGGACAATGGGTGAAAAAAGGGCAATTGCTTGCTCAAATTGATCCTACACCATTTACAGTGGCTTTGGCACAGGCTGAGGGTACAAGACAGCAAAATCTTGCACAACTGCAAAATGCAGAAAATGAGCTTAGTCGTTATCAATTATTATTTAAGCAAGATTCTATTGCAAAGCAACAAGTTGAACAACAGCAAGCTTTGGTAAATCAGCTTAAAGGGCAAATCCAATCCAATCGTGCACAGGTTGATGCAGCAAAACTACAATTGTCGTATAGCAAAATTTATTCACCGATTGAGGGACGTGTTGGTTTTAAGCAAAAAGATGTAGGAAACTTGATTCAAGCCAATGAAAGCACCGCTTTGGTGACCATCACGCAAGTTCACCCGATCTATGTGCAGTTTGCCATCGCTGAGAATCATCTCGCAGGATTACGTGAAACCATAAAATCAGGTCAACAGGTCAAAGTCAGTGCATGGGACAAAGCTGAACAGCAGCAGCTCGCAGTGGGTCATGTGCAAGCTTTGGACAATCAAATAGATGTTAGTACAGGGACTTTAAAGCTAAAGGCGACATTTGATAATCGTGATGATCGCTTATTTCCAAATCAATTTGTCAATGTTCGTTTAAATGCACAGACCATTCAGAATGCTGTCAGTATTCCGAGTGATGCCGTTCAGCATGGTGCAAAAGGCACGTATGTTTATATCATCAACAAAGACCATAAAGCCGAGGTTAGAAGCCTAAAATTAGGTTTAAGTAGCAATGGTCAGATCGAAGTTTTAGCAGGTTTAGACGGTACTGAAAAAGTGGTACTTGAGGGAATTGACCGACTTTCAGATGGTAAAGAAGTTCAAATTATTTCTGATGAGCAAAAACATCGTCCTGTAACGGAATCTGCTACTGGATAAATCATGAATATTTCAAGGTTCTTTATTTTACGTCCAGTAGCAACAACGCTTCTAATGTTGGCATTGCTAGTGAGTGGTCTGCTTGTTTGGCGAATGCTTCCTGTATCTGCGTTACCGCAAGTGGACTATCCAATTATTCAGGTGTATACCTTTCAGCCAGGTGCAAATCCAGACACTGTACAACGAACCATTACTGCACCACTTGAACGTGAAATGGGGAAAATTGCAGGCTTAAAACAGATGTCCTCCAATAGTTCAGTTGGGGCGTCCGTGATTACATTGCAGTTTGATCTCCGTGCTGAATTGGGTGTCGTCGAGCAAGAAGTTCAGTCTGCATTAAGTACTGCAAGTAGTAAGTTACCGAGTGATTTACCTACGCCACCGATCTATCGCAAAGTCAATCCTGCTGATGTTCCTGTGATCACCCTTGCGATTAGCTCAGAAACCTTACCCTTAACCACTGTATATGACATGGTGGATACTCGCGTTGCGCAAAAGCTGTCGCAATTGACAGGTGTAGGAATGGTCAGTCTTGCAGGTGGGCAACGACCTGCAATCCGAGTGCAAATGAATCCGACTGCGCTGGCAAATTATAAAATGAGTGCGGAAGATGTTCGCTCTGCCATTCATTCTGCCAATGCAAATCAACCGAAAGGTAGTTTTGACGGGCCATTTCGGACCACAATGTTGGATGCCAATGATCAGATTCGCTCAATTGCAGACTATGAAGCTTTAATTCTGCGTTGGAATAATGGAGCACCCATTCGCCTCAAAGATGTTGCAACTGTGATTGAGGGGAGTGAAGATCGTTATATGGCAGCATGGGCAGACAGCCAATCTGCAATTCTAGTGAATGTGCAACGTCAACCGAATGCCAATGTGATTCAAGTTGCCGATCAAATTAAACAAGTTTTACCTGAGCTACAACAGAATCTCCCTGACAATGTCAAAATTCGTATTTTGACTGATCGAACTGAAAGTATTCGTAGTTCGATTCATGATGTGCAAAAAGAATTAGTTTTTGCAGTATGCCTAGTGGTGATGGTGACATTCTTATTTTTAAGAAATCTCTCTGCCACCATTATTCCGAGTATTGCCGTACCGCTGTCGATTATCGGTACATTTGTTTTAATGTACTTTTTAGGGTTTTCAATCAATAACTTAACCCTCATGGCGCTGACCATTGCCACAGGTTTTGTGGTCGATGATGCGATTGTGATGTTGGAAAATATTGCCCGACATAGAGAGTCAGGCGAAAGCTTGTTACAAGCGGCACTCAAAGGTTCACGAGAAATTGGTTTTACTCTGATTTCACTGACCATATCGTTAATCGCCGTGCTTATTCCTTTATTGTTTATGGGCGATGTCGTGGGGCGTTTATTCCATGAATTTGCCGTGACTTTGGCAGCAGCAATAGCCTTATCACTCGTCGTTTCTCTCACGCTTACTCCGATGATGTGCGCTTATTTACTTAAAAATACGAAACACACGGCTTCACGTAGCCGATGGAGTTTGGATTGGGTGATTCAGCAATATGGCAAAGGTTTAGAATGGGTATTTAAACATCAAACTTTCACTTTGGTCGTGATGCTGAGTATGGTCATGTTGGCAGGTGTGATGTATTGGATGATTCCTAAAGGCTTTTTCCCTGTACAAGACAGTGGTGTGATTCAGGTCGTGACAGAAGCACCTGATGATATTTCGTTCCAAGCCATGAGTGAACGTCAACAGGCTTTGGCACAACAAATTTTAAAAGACCCTGCGGTGGAGAGCTTGTCCTCCTTTATTGGCATTGATGCTAATAATCCGAAGCTCAGTAATGGTCGAATCCTGATTAATCTGAAACCTTATGCTGAACGTGATCCCGCATCACAAGTGATGACTCGTTTGCGAGGAGAATTTGACCAAGTCAAAGGTATTCAAGGCTGGATGCAGCCTGTGCAAGAGTTGAGTATTGACGATAAAATTAGCCGAACGCAATATCAGTTGAGTCTTACTGCAACTCGCAGTGCAGATTTAGAGCAATGGACACCTATTTTAGTTGATGCTTTACGTAAACAGGCTGAATTTGCTGATGTGACCAGTGATGGTGGCGGATTGGGCTTACAAGCTTTTATTGATGTCAATCGTGATGCAGCAGCACGTTTAGATTTAAATATTGAAGACATTAGTTTAGCGCTGCAAAACTTGTTTGCACAAAGACAAATTGCCACTTTATACACACAGTCGAACCAATACCGCATCGTGTTGGAACTTGCTCCAGAGGCGACACAAGGTTTTGATGCTCTCGCACAGACTTATATCCACAATAAAAATGGTGAACCGATTCTACTCAGTTCAGTGGCAACAATTGTTCAAAAGCGTGTACCGATTCTGCTACAAAAACAATCACAATTTCCAGCCAATGGGGTGTCATTTAATTTAGCACAGGGCGTGGCATTGGGTGATGCAATTCAGGTGATTCATCAAGTTGAACAGCAACTTAATTTACCGATAGATGTCAAAGTGAAATTGCAAGGTGCTGCGGCAGCCTATGAAAATTCAAAACAACATACATTCTGGTTAGTGATTGCTGCGATTGTCACTATGTATATCGTATTGGGAATTTTGTACGAAAGCTTTATTCACCCTATTACCATTCTTTCCACATTACCCTCAGCAGCAATTGGAGCTTTACTTGCCTTGTTTATGGTCAATCGACCTTTAGACATGATCGCTTTAATTGGCATTATCTTGTTGATTGGTTTGGTGAAAAAAAATGGAATTATGATGGTGGACTTTGCCTTAGCAGCTCAGCGCAATGAGGGTTTATCACCTCAACAAGCAATTCACCAAGCAGCACTCATGCGTTTCCGTCCTATTTTAATGACGACACTCGCAGCGTTGGTTGGGGCAATTCCATTGATGTTGGCATCAGGTGCGGGGGCGGAGCTGAGGCAACCGCTTGGCATTGTCATGGTGGGGGGATTGTTGCTTAGTCAGGTTCTGACACTCTTTACTACACCTGTGGTGTATTTGTTTTTCGATCGCATACAGCAGTCATTTAGCCAATCAGATGCAAGCTCATTTGTAAGTAATGATGTTGGGAGAGAGTTTTGAAATTACTCTCAGCCTTTATTCATCGACCTGTTGCAAGTGTGCTAATTGCCATTGCAATTGTACTATTAGGTGTTTTGGCATATTTGCGCTTACCTGTTGCAGCCTTGCCCCAAGCAGATATTCCAACCATTGTGGTGCGGGCAAGTTTACCCGGTGCAAGCCCTGAGAGTATGTCTGCTACAGTAGCAACACCACTGGAACGTGCCATGATGGGTGTGTCTGGGGTGAAAGCCATTAACTCATCAAGCAGTCAAAGTTCAGCGCAGGTGGTGCTACATTTTGATTTGGCAACAGATATTAATGAAGCCGCAAGAGAAGTACAAGCCGCTATTAATGCTGCAATGTCTCAGTTACCCTCAGGTATGCCAAGCCCACCTGAATATTTCAAAGTGAATCCAAGTCAAAGTCCTATTTTCTATTTGGCATTGAGTTCACAGCATGTATCGGCAGGTAAATTATACGAAGTTGCCAGTGATCTGCTACAACCTAATTTGGCACAAGTGAGTGGGGTGGGGGAAGTCTCGATTGACGGTGCTTCTATGCCCGCTGTGCGGATTACCTTAAATCCCAATGCTCTGATTTCACAAGGTGTAAGTTTAGAACAGGTGCGTGAAGCGATTGTTAAAAGCAACCGCACACAAGCACTCGGTGTGGTTGAAACTGAGCAATTACGTTGGCAAGTGGCACTTTCAAACCAATTAAAAACAGCTGAAGATTTTGCCAATCTTCCTATTTATAAAAGTGCTCAAACGATTGTACGGTTAAAAGACGTTGCAGAGGTTCAAGATTCAGTAGAAAACCGTTATGTCAGTGGTTTTCATAATGGTCAAGCTGCGGTCATTATTAAAATTAGCCGACAACCCAATGCCAATACAGTTGCAACCATTGAGAAAATTAAACAAAGATTGCCTGAATTACAAATGATGATGCCTGAGGATGCAAAACTCACCACAGTAATGGATGGTTCGAAAATTATTCGGGCAGGTTTGGACGAAGCACGAGAGACCTTATTATTTTCGATCATTTTAGTGGTGATTGTGGTGGCTTTGATGCTTGGACGAGTACAAAGTGCATTGGTGCCTGCTGTTGCTTTGATTGTAGTGTTGATTGGTGCAAGCAGTTTGGTGTATTTGGCAGGGTTCTCACTGAATAATTTGTCGATTATGGCGGTCATTGTTGCCATTGGACTTGTCGTTGATGACGCAATCGTGGTGCTTGAAAATATTGAGCGTCATATTGAACAAGGTGAGCAACCCATTCATGCTGCTGTAAAGGGGATTCAGGAAGTCGGTACAACCTTGATTGCTATGAATTTAGCTTTGGTGGTGATCTTTATTTCTATTTTGTTTATGGGCGGTGTGATTGAGCGTTTATTTAGAGAATTTTCTTTAACTTTAGTGTTCATCGTTATTTTATCTGTTGTCATTTCTTTAATATTTACACCAAGTTTATCGGCACGTTGTTTGAAACCATTGCCAAACGATCAAGCTCAAACTTTATATCAATATAGTCATCGTTGGATGCAGAAGCTTAATCAGGCTTATATTAACTCATTAAAATGGATGCTTAGACACAGTTATCTGGCGATTTTATTGTGGATCGGTGCAATCGCAGGTTCTGTTTATGTGTATCAGACTTTGCCTAAACGTGTATTGCCTGAGCAAGATACAGGGCAAGTTGATGCATTTATTCGGGGCGATGATGGATTCTCATTTCAAATTATGCAGCCCAAAATTGCGGCTTTTAGTGCGTACTTATTAAAAGATCCTGCTGTGCAAAATGTCGTAGGTACATCAGGAGGTTCAGGTGGTACAACCAATTCATCTTTGATGGTGAGTTTAAAACCTAAAGCAGAACGCAATGGTCAAAGTGCGCATGATGTTGTCGAGCGTTTGAAACAAAATGCGCCGTGGCAGGCAGGTGCGATTTTCTCAGCACGTGTAAAACAGGAACTTGAACTTGATGATCCATTTGGTGGCAGTGGTCAGGATTATATGTTGCTTTTGCAATCTGACAATGTGGCTTTGTTACGTGAATGGGTACCTAAAGTTGCTTTGGCAATGCAAAAACTGCCTCAGCTTGAAGAGGTTGAATCCATGGGTGATGAAGGTGCACAACACGTAACGCTTGATATTGATCGTGAGGCTGCTCAACGCTTAGGGGTAAATATAGAAAGTATTGCCAGTGTATTAAATAACTCATTTTCACAGCGTCAAATTTCAACGATTTATGATCAAACGCAACAGTTTCATGTGGTGATGGAAGTCGATAAACGCTTCACTGAACAGCCTGAATCATTAGCGCATATCCGTGTACCCAATCAGCATGGTGAATCCGTTCCACTGAGTAATTTTGCCACATGGTCTTATGGTATCAGCAATGATCGAGTTTACCGCCGTAATCAGTATGCAGCGATGGGCATTGGCTATGTGGTTAAACCTGAATATAGCAATGAACAAGCCGATGCTGCGATTCGTTCAGTTTTACCTGAAGTCATGTTACCAAACGAAATATTTATGACCAGTGATAAAGAGGCTGAAGCTCAAAGCTTACAAAGCGGATTAACTACACCTGTGCTGATTTTAGCGGTGATCTTGTTGATTTATATTGTTCTAGGCGTGACTTATGAAAGCGTGGTACATCCATTCACCATTCTGTCCACCATCCCCGCAGTTGCCTTAGGGGCATTATTGACGCTGTGGACATTCGGTTTTCATTTTAGCTTAATCGCTTTGTTGGGCATGTTTTTACTGATTGGTGTTGTGGTGAAAAATGCCATTCTCCTTATTGATTTTACTTTGAAGGAAAGGCGGGCAGGAAAATCAGCTAATCAAGCCATATTATCAGCTGCGGAACTACGGTTTAGACCCATTTTAATGACTAATACCGCAGCGTTATTAGGTGCTATTCCATTGGCACTCAGTTGGGGCGAAGGTGCTGAATTACGTCAGCCTTTAGGTGTGGTGATCGTAGGTGGTTTAGCACTTGGGCAATTACTCACCTTATATACCACACCTGTGTTGTATCTAGTTTTAGAAAAAAGTGCTGAATTTTTTAAAAAATCGAAAAAAGTGCATGCAATTGATTGAGGGAAATAGAAAATATGATGCAAAGTTTAGTTTATAAAAATGTGATCAGCCTCAGTTGCATACTCATTTTAACCGCATGTAGTTCTCATGTTGTCGTACATCCGCCTGAATATCAGATTCCAATTGTACAAGCAGATGATCAATATAAATATGCAGATTTAAATTGGACACCAACCTCAACCATTCAAATTTCTGCTGGGCAATGGTGGGAAATTTATCAAGACCCTGTCTTAAGCCAATTGATGCAACAATTAAATCTAGAAAATTTCACATTAAAGCAAGCTGAAGCACGTTATCAACAAGCACAGGCTTTACTTGAAATACAGCGCGCCAATCGTATCCCCAATATTACTGCAACGAGTTCTGCAAACCGTAATGGCGCAAAAAACACCTCAACAAGTAGTCAATTTGGCTTAGGTATTCAAGCCAGTTGGGTGCCAGATTTGTGGGGACGAGTGGCGAAAGCCATCGAAGGGCAACAAGCCAATCTTGAAGCAAATCAAGCGGATTTGGATGCGATTAAACTTAATCAACAGCTTTTAGCGACAGAAGCGTATTGGACGATTCGTGTACTAGATGCACAATCAGATGTACTAGGGCAAACTGAAAAAAGTTATCTACGTTCAGTTCAGATTTTAAAGAATCAATATCATGCAGGCATGATCGCACGTGCTGATGTGATTCAAGCAGAAACTCAATTAAAACAGGTACAAATTCAGCAGATTAAAGCTACACGAGATCGAAATTTACAAGAAAATATTTTGGCTGTATTACAAGGCAAACGCGTTGCTCAATTCCAATTAAGGAAACAAAAGCAGACTTTGACTATTCCACAGCTTCCAACACAGCTGCCAAGTCGATTATTAATCCAACGTCCTGATGTGATTCGTGCAGAACGAGAATTAGCAAGCACACATGCAGCATTAGGTTTAGCACAAACAGCATGGTTACCTGATCTGACGATAGGTTTAAATGGGAATTTAAATAATCAGATTTTTGCTCATCTTTTTTCATCACCACACTATTTGTGGTCTACAGGTTTACAAGCGACAGCGATGCTTTTTGATGGTGGTAAACGTGATGCTGAAATCGCACAGGCACAAGCACATTATGCTGAAAAATTAGCAGCTTATAGACAGTCGATATTAACAGGTTGGAAAGAAGTCGAAGATGCTTTATTACAGGCATCAAGTTTTAAACAGCAACAAGTTGAACAAAGCAAATTATTGGCTTTGGCAATTGAAAATGAGCAAGTGGCAATGCGACGTTATAACGCAGGTTTAGTGAACTATTTGGAAGTGATCGCAGCGCAAAATCTCAGATTACAAACTGAGCAAACAATTTTACAATTACAGCAATCACAGTTAAATAATACGGCGCAGTTGGTTGCAGCATTAGGGGGAAGAGTGAAATGAGATGGGGCGTTAAGATATTTGAGTTTTGATATATGCTGAAATGAAAAGGCTTTCACATGGATAATTTAAAATATGAAATACTTAAGTTTAGAAGGATTTAAAAAATTAATTGCTTAGGAAGCTGAAAATGATTTTTATGGAGCAGTTTAAGCAAATTGAGGAACAAATTACGGTGCCTATGATTGAAGCGATATTCAGTCTCTTTAAGATGCAGATAACAACATTTTCTTGTTAATTCCATTGAATTTAATTAAACGCTTTTTGGCATATCCCAAAAACGATTCAATTTCATTTACCACGAACACGACGTGCCCAAAGTAAGATCATCAAGTTCAACCACACCTTCAAAAGAAGAAGTTTATTCACAAGCTTGGGTCATTTTATTATGAATTTTAATAAAGCTTCAATTGATGGTACGGACATAAATATTGGCTAATTCTGCAGTGTCAGTAGCAGTAAAATCCATGGTAAAAGAGTGAATAATTTGTCTGAATTTCGCTTCTGTAATTTTAGAACACTAATAATATCTATTTTTATATTTTATATTAATAGGTTACGATATATTTAGATATATTATCTTCCTAAGCCCCACAAGATAAATTGTTCTAAAGTTTTTGACACAACTTGAACTTCAGGATTTAGAATAGCGGGATTAACAAGTATCTCCTCTTCAAAGTGTTTAATCAATTCTTTCGCAAGTGATTCTTTGGCAAAAGTTCTAGTTTTATTGAATGTGGTTTTATCTGGATGCTTGATACGTCTATGAGCTGTATTCGTAAATCTTTTATCAACCTTTTGACGTTTTGTAATCGTTCATGTCTATCCCTATGTTCGTGCTACAATTTTTATAAATGCTACAATATTAAAAATTGTAGCACTCTTTAAGCGGTGAATACTTTGAAATATGAGAAAATGTTTGAGAATACAGGAAATTTAAAATTGAGTAAAAACAATGTTATTGCTGATTTATTCGATCGATCAAAGCATTCTCCTATATTTGTCGCACCGATGGCAGGTGGGTTGGACTATTTATAATAATAATTTAAAATCAATATCTTAGTGTTTTTTGCGTGGCGTATGGCGTAAAATTGGCGTAAAAAATGAGGTGAAATCAATTCACCTCACTCCAATTTCTCCGAGACTCTTTTTGCAGTGAATCCAACCAAACTGCGACATCTGTTAAGTTTACAAAGTATTCAGATTTATTACCATCTACCTTAAATGCTGGGAAAGGTAGTTTACATTTAGCTGCTCGTTGTTTTGCAGCTGCCATATCTAAATGTGGCATGTAATCTTCAACAATATCTTTTAAGGCAACAACAGGTCTTTTATAACGCAGAATCAACATCATTGATGTGTCGATTTGGTCATTTCGATTGATAGCTACTCCCATTACTCATTCTCCTGTGTTTCGTCAATGTCAGCCCATTGGTTGCATTCACACTTAGAACAAAATCCATAAAGTTTTACAGAAGGTTTGCTTGTTTCTGCCCAATTTAGTTGACTCAAATTAGATCGGCACACAGAGCAAATCACTTTATCCTGATCATCATTTAATTGGTATTCAAGATGATCAATTGGATTACAGAATGGGCAGGGAATATCGCCACCACTTGTTAGATATTCACCATCACCACTATCTAAGTCCCATAGATAGCCATCAATACATTGAGAGTCTTGATAGGTAGCACCAAAATAAGATACAGGCATTTGAACAGGACATTCTTGTATTTCAATCGGTGGTTTTTCATTAATCATGGCCTTGCTCCTGTGAATCTTTGATTGCATCGACCCAGCTTTCAGCATCAAGCATATGTTTAATTGCATTCGACAGTTTTTTATTTGCCAAATCTACATAAACTTGAGCAGTCAGTCCTTTTCTGATTTCGTCCTGGCAATTTCTTAATTCAGAGATTGCACTTTGAATATCATTAAGTGCAGCTTCTGAAGTTTTAGTGATAATTTTTTTCATCACAGCCACCATAATTCAAAGTTAATAAATACAAATCCGTTCACTACCAACATAATTTCAAGCCACCAGATAACCCATTCCATGTGATTCACCTTTAACAATATGCAGAATTTCCTTTTCTGCTTTTGCTGTACAAGTCTGTTCAGGTGCACGAAGATGGTTTTCAAATTCAGCCCCAAGCTCATAAGCTGCTTGATTACCTGAAAGGTCTGAGCCAACACGCACATAATGATGTGACTTTTTATATGCTCGTTGTGCTTCTCGACTTTTTGCTCGTGCCACAAAACCACCATCTAACTGCTTCACTTCATACCCCAGTTTTTCTAACCAGATTTTGAAGCCTAAGAAGTTTTTTTGTTTTACTATTGGACGCATAAGGCATTTACCTCAGCTTGGGCGTTATATCCGATAGCTTTAAATAGTGGGTTCAATGCAGAAATATCTAACTGCTTTTTAGCTCGAGTGGCAGCAACATATAAAAGGCGAGCTTCATCTTCGGTTAGGATTTTTTCACCAGGTGCAGCAGCTTCTTTATAAAAGAAATCACCACCAAGCTTGACCTTGTTAAACTCCAAGCCTTTAGACTTATGAGCTGTAGTCACAATGCAGTCATAATCACTAGAATTACTTTTTAGTAATGAGCTGATTAGAGCTTCTTCACCCACTTTATTGATAAGGCTAACAAGTGCTTTTAAGTCATTACCTGAAACTTCATTGGTGTATTCAATGACTTCTTCCCAATTGCTAAAGCCTTCAAACACACTACCATCGTGGACTTTTATTCCAGACTTAACTTTTTGAGCATCTTCAATATTTTTTAATAAAGAACCTGTATCAACTTCTAAACGTGGTTCACGTCCAATTTTGACCAGCTCAACCATATTAGAAAGGGCAGCAGCATTGGTGCGATAAATAAATGCATCGGCAATTTCATCGCTAATTTCATTAACCTGTGAATCTATCTGTTCAAAACCACGTAATGGAATTTCTTCATCCAAAACATTGAACAAAATTTTATTCGCAAGATCAGCAATGTTTTCACCAAAACGGAATGATTGACTCAAACGTGTTTCAGCAATATCTAGGGATTGCATCGCATTGACAGCACCACGAAACGCATAGATTTGCTGGTGACGATCACCCACATAAATTACCTGAGCACGTTGTTTACTCAAGACATTTAACATGATTGGATCAGCATCTTGTGCTTCATCAAATAAAATAAAGTCAGCATTAATCACTGGATTGCTCAATGCCCAATATTTTAGGTAGTGGTCATGTTCGAGACGATTAATGCCAGCAGGATTTAAAATGTCATTCCAGTAATCATGTGCCTTAGGTAAAAGGATATTTGCCAATTCAGCACGGTATGTATCATCCATCCAATCGGGCAAAGCAGCATAGACTTGTGAGAGTTGAATTTCGCTGTAATTAGAACGGCAGAAATAACCAACAGCATTCATCATAGATGTGGCCATACGTTTTGAATTAAATAAACGCTTCTGGTCATCCTCACCACGTTGTTTAACCAATGCCACTGGTACTTGATAATTCTCAAGATCATGTCGAGATGCCAATTGGTTTGACATCAAGCGACGATTTTTTAGTTTATTGGTCAGCCAACGTGGAACAGAGTTATAAGCTAGGCCATGAAAGGTTTTGCACTTAACATTATGGTTAAATTTAGACTGTGCTTCTGTTGCAATTGCCTTGTTAAATGCCAAGTACATTCCATGTTGGTGATGTTTTGCATTACCAATCAGTTTAAGGGTAGAGGTCTTACCAGCACCAGCGTATGCGGTCACTTTACAAGACTGTCCATGTAATGCCATATCAATGGCATGTTGTTGTTCAATAGTTGGATTCATATTTCTATCTCACTATTGGTACCCTCATGTGTGAGGGCACCACATGCCATTAGTTAAGGTGTAAGTTCTGCTGATTTACGTTCAAATAGTGCGCTAACTTCATCAATTTGCTCATCACTCATTGAACTTGTATTAGGTTCAAAACGTTCAGCCATAATTGAATTGATTAACTCGATGGTATCGGCACCATCCAAATCAACCAGTAATTGCACATAATTTTTACGGTTGGCATACGCAGTAGAAATATTTGTTTTTGCAGGTTCGCCAAGATCGGCAGGAATTGTTTTAGCTAAAGCCTTTAATTCCTCAATTGTGCTTAGAGCATTAATTTGATTAATGAGCCCTTCAACATCAAAATTAGGAGCCATATCTATGACAGTTTCTTGTGATTGTTCACGTTCAGCCATTTGAGCTTTAAGCCCACTCGAACCTTGATGTTTTTTTACTGTTGATTGAACAGGGGTAACATCAAGTTCTTCACGTTCAATGACTTCATCTGGTGTATAAACACCAAGAATTACATCTGGACAATATAGGCGTGCCCAACGTTTAGTTGCTAAATATGCAATTTGTTGACGTGGATCATTACCCCATAGCGGTGAGTTACGAACTGTTCCTACTTGTGCCATAGAAATATCAATTACACGTGGTGCGTTCTCACCTCGTAATGTTGCAGATACTCGAACACCAAGAGTAGGGGATTTATCATCCTTACCATTTACTTTCGACCAATCACCGTACCACTCAAAGTGTAAACGTTCTTTTACTGGCGCACGTGAAGTAATAACTGCATTTACAAGCTGTGCTTCATATCCTAAAACGTTATTGACCATGTGAGTTTTTTGAGCGACTGCATAAGGGTTCATTTGCCATTGAGCAGCTTGCATGATGATTGCCATGCAATCGCCAACATTACCTTGCAAATGTTTTGGCACAGTCATACGAG
Source organism: Acinetobacter sp. WCHAc060033 (assembly GCF_004209125.1). NCBI lineage: Bacteria > Pseudomonadati > Pseudomonadota > Gammaproteobacteria > Moraxellales > Moraxellaceae > Acinetobacter > Acinetobacter sp. WCHAc060033. Next base: position 54,757 of record NZ_SGSW01000010.1, read on the forward strand.
AACCTGCCATAATTTCAGCGGTACGCTCAAAACGAGCCATTACCGTTTCATCCATCATTAAATCAAATGCAGAGAAACCAACTTGATTTGTTTTATGGGTTGCTAGTGCTGTATTCATAATAAAATTCCTTAAACTGTTTCTTTAAATTTGTTTGAAATACGGAAAACTCTGGTGCTGGAAGTTTTGCTATATTTCGCAAATAAATCAGGTTCTTCTTTTTTCAACAGCGTACTGTCGATACGAGTAGATGATTGCTCTTTGTATGTGAATAGGGTTGTGCCTTGGCTAGTCATCATTTCAGCATCCTGCATGGAGGTAACAAGCTGTAGCTTGATTTCATCTTCACGAGCCTTATCCGATTTTTGACGACCCTGAACTGCAATCAGTTCTTCACCTAATTTGATTTGCTCAAAAGTGGCCTCGACTTGTTTACCCACAACATGATTTGACCAACGATGTAAAACATCATCAAAACAAGTAGGGTCTGGTGGCACATCAGCAATGACATGGTTGAACCAAAATGCTTTAACTTGTTTAAAGATTGATTCAATTAAATCGTCATCACGTTCAATGCGATACATACGGAACTTATTGCCACCAATGAGAACGGCAAGGTGCCATACTTGGAAGCCTGTAAGCTTCATGTACCAAAGACATTGAGTAAGGTAATAGTCTGGAATTTGGTCTGAACCTTCTTCACCGAATAATTTAGAAAGATATTCAGAAGCCGTTTTACATTCCAAACCTTGGTCAGTGGTCAACTTGCCATCTTTATCGAAATAAACACGACCTGCAATTTCAGGATTTACAACAGCACGGTCAATGTTACCGATAGCCCAAGACTCTCCGATGTTTTCAAGAGATAATTGCTGAGTAACACGTTGAACTTTCATACCTGAGCGACGTGAGAACTCTTTTGCAACAACGTCTTCAAGTAAGTTGCCGAAATGGGCAGACTCATTTTGTGATTCTTTACGTTCACTACGACCAGTTTTGTCTAACCACAATTGGTATGGTGATTTGTATGGGCTAAAACCAAGGATTGCAGCGACGTCTGAACCACCGATCCCTTTTTTACGTCCAGCAAGAAATTGGTCACGATTAACTTGAGTGTTCATATATTTAACTCCTTAATAAGCATCCTTATGCCCATCCCAACCCATTTCATTTGCTGCACAGGCTTCGTGGTATATGCGCTCATCATCTAATTCCTTACACATATTTTTGTAAGCTGCATTTTGTCCTGTCCTTTTTTCTTGTTCTTTTGCTTTACAAGATTTAGAACAGAACTTAGCCCATCCACGGTTTACATCAGCAGTACGAGCTAAAAAGACCTTTAAGCAATATTTGCATTTTCTTTCAGTCATCGAAGCCATATCACACCACCTGATTTTCAGAGTATTTGGTTGCGAGAGGGCGATAATCATCACCAGTATGTACAACCTCACCATCAACAATAGACTTAATATTTTTAGCCACCACCCCAACATCACAATCAGGTAAATTAGATCGGTTAGAGTATTGAACTTGTAATGTGCCCATGATTACGCACTCCCTTTGATACTTTCATAGACACTTTGGCAAGTAGCCCAATTTAGAGAACCGTAATCCTCATTTTCTTCATCCCAATCACCGTGAAATGGGTTATCAGAAACAGAAGTCATATGAAATCCAATCGCAGGTACATCTGGATCAGTATCTAAATAGTCTGCAATTGCTGGCCAATGATTAATGTGGTCTTCAGGCTGAGGAAAATCATTTAAAAATGCACGTATATCTTGTGCTGCATGTTTGAAATCTTTTTTCTCAATGTACATTCGATCCATTGTCATTAAATGGAGGGTACGATGAACCAATGGAACAGATTCATCACGACACAGAGCCCAAAGTTTTTCACCACTATCTTCAAAAGTAGCAGCCATAAAATGTGGTTTATCCAGATACTTTTGAGCCATGGCATCCCAAATTACTGGTGCTGAACCCCAAGCATTACCAAGTTCAAATAGTTCCTCGACTTTTTCGCCAGGATGAACAGCTAAAACAGTTGTATAACTCATGCTCTAAATCCTCTACGTGAATTCATGATTTCCAAACGAATTGAACCAATTCCTACGTCAATAACTAATTCACGAAAATTTTCATTTGAAGTGATGCCAAATTTGAAAGCCCAACCACCACCGAAGCGTCCAGAACCTTTTACCTTGAAAGGATTCCATCCCCAAAATTCACCGTTATGCTGATCAAATGGTTCATCTTTAGAAACCACATGCCAAGGAAAGCCATGCATTAGGCAAATAACAGTTTTATTTCCAACATCGAATTCAAATTCGTTGTATTTAACAGGTTCACCAAATAAAGCTCGATATACATCAGCTTGAAGGCTTTTAGAGTGATCAGTTGGTTCACTAGAAGCTGTTTTAATTTCAATTAAATCAAGCATATTAATCTCTCAATTTCTGTAATTTCACAGCGATAGAGTCTTCAAGAGCATCATTGATCTTGTCGATTTCATAACGATCAAGATATGCATTGATTTCGCCATCTTCATCACCAACCAATTCAGGTTCTAAGCGATCAATCTGAATGCCTACAGCACGATTAAAGCCGTTACCATCATCGAAACCTGAATAGTCAAAATTCACCTCGATGTAATACTGGTCATTTGCTGTTAATAAGGTTGCATGACAGTCATGTTGACAGTCGTTGTATGGTCCTAAATCCAGCTCATCTACCTTGTAGGTGTCTGATGCCACTGTGATCGGCTGCTGTTCTTCAACAGGTAGCTTTGCTGGTTGATACATTTGCACAGACGCTAAAACTGCTGTCATTGCTACTGCACCACCTAAACCCAACAAAATAGATTTGAAATTTAATGAAACCATGTTCATAATCTCCTTATAGCGATTGCTATACCCCTTAAAGAAGCCCCGTCCTCGATCAAAATTTCGGGGCTTTTTGTTGCTTAATTTTTAGTTTTAAGCGGAAAAGGTACCAATACGGACAGGGTTTTCAGGAAGCAAGTCAATCACTTTTTCTTTGAATTCTTGAATAATTTCATTACGCAAGAGTTCTTCTTTAACGATTTGCAATGCAAACGATGGCTCACCATCTGAGCTATTTACTACAAGACGCAAGCGAATAGTTTTGTCATCAAGACCGACATAAGCTGGATCAATGATTTCAAAATAACTTGGTAATTTCCCTGCTGTGCTTGAAGCTTCAACTTTGTCAAAGACTGAGCGAGTTTCTTGCATGTTTGATACTGACGAGTCAGTAGTTGAAGATGCGTCAACTTTCATGTTGCGAACTGCATTAATTGCTTCCGCAATATGGATCGTTTCACCAGTTTCACTTGTTGCAGCGAATACACTTGCCCAATCTTCAAGTAATGTTGCAAAACGCTTTTGATTGAGTTTGTTATCTTTAAGTTGATTAAGCTTTTCCCAAACTACAGTTGGTTCAAGCTGTAATACTGCTTTATGGTCACAATGACCTTGAGCCAATCCAACAACTTTGAAGTTTAAAATTGCTGTTGCTGATACATTTTTGTGGTCAACAAATACGGGGGCATAAACTTTTACTTCAGGAACAGCATTTTCAGACTGCGTATTACCTAAAACATAACTTTTGAAATCTTCAAAAGATGGGGTTTTTAAAACACCACGTGCACGGTTACGACCAGCTTGAAATTGTTCTAAATCATGAACTTTGAAATTTTCGTGAATGGCAACAAGTTGACCACGAGATATATGATTTACAGGTAACGCAAGTTCAACGATTTCTTTAGCAGAGTTTTCCATTTTCAGTACCTTATGGATGGTTGGTAAAATTGTTGTAATGAGAAGGGGGCTGTTTAAGCGTCTTCAGTGAATAATTGGCTTGTATGGTTAGCGAACAAAGTGACATCACCACCAGCATTCAAATGCATTGGAGTTTTTGAGGTGGTGTCCTCTGCACGTTTACCTTTTGCTGTTGGTTCAACAAAAGCGAGTGTGTGTGCAATTTCGACCTGGCTTGAATCACCGATACGAGCAATATCAAGTGTGATTTTGATTTGCCCTTTTTTGTTGTGCTGAACAGCACCTTGAGAAACCATGCTGATAGCTGCACCGAGTTGGTTAGCAAAGGTTCCTGCACCTAAGTCAGCAACAAATTGCTGTGCGTTGGTTGGTTTGGTAGACATTTTTTACCTCACATTGGGTTGGTTTGTGAGATAAATACTACTTTAAGTAGAAAAATTGTCAATAGAAAATAGAAAAATAATTCTACTTAAAGTAGCTTATTTTTCTTGGGGCAAAATAAAACCCACTAAAGTGGGTGAATGGATTTTGAAATATTTTCTATTATTTATTGAGGATACTTAATTCTATGTTGTATAGCCATTTGATTTAGTACGTCTATCATATATTTTCCATCCATTCTTGCAACGTGAGCAGCTTTTTTGTCTTGTGATGCTATGCCATGAGGTTCAATAATAAGGCTCGATAAGACCCCATAACCTTGTTTTACTTCAGCAGCAAAACCAACATATTCACCATTGGAGTTTTCACCAATACCAACTAACAGAGTTGCCCCTATATTCTTTAGTAAGTATGGGTCATCATAAGCATTAAAGGATATGGATGATGTTCTAATATCCTGCTTATTGAACCATAATTCTGCCTCATCTAATGCATTAAATGCTTGATTTAATTTTATTTTTAGTTTTTTAGGAAATATTTGTGGATATGTGTACGATAAAACCCAGAACCATAAGCACAATGTGAAAATATAAGTTAATTTAAAATTCCCAGTAATCACCTGATAAGGGAATACACCAATAATCATGATGACTGATATTACAAATAAAAACATTAACCATAAATGCCTAAGAGGGCTGAGTTTTGTATTTTGTTGTGGTAATTCTGATTGGGTTGGTGTATTCAATAATCTAACACCACATCCGCTACAAAATTTAGCATCATTACTATTTGGTTGACCACATTGATTGCAGTACATTTTTATTCTCAACTATTAACTTTTTCTAACTCTTTTTGGTCTTGAACCACCAAGAGGTCTAAAGGCATCTATCACTAATCCCACTAATTCCATACCCTCTTCAAATTCAATAATGTTGGGTTGAAAGTTTGGATTAAGTGCTTGTAAATATTTACGATCATCACTCTCAATGACTAATTTTTTAAAAGTTGCATCCGTATTATTTCTGATAACAATTAAATCCCCTGAAATCAAATCACATACCTGAAATGCAGGATTTACTAAAATAAAATCACCTTCCATATAGGTAGGATAATTACTAATCCCAACCACTTTTAAATAAAAACAACCATCAGGATCATCAGTACTTAACGGTGGCAACCATTCAGAAATTTCTAAGGGATTAATAGACTCTACTGATGTCATTGATCCAGCCTGAACCCAAGATAAAACAGGAATTAATTTTGAAGTTATAGGTACAACATTGTTATCAAGAGTTGAACCATGGTCTAAATAACCAATATCTACAGAAAATATATCTGCTAGCTCTTTCAGTTTTTCTTCACGGGGCTTAGCTGTGCCCAATGTATAGCGTCGTGCCATTTCATAAGTAACGTTAATAGCATCTTTGAGTTGATTAACTGATGTTATTGGAGAGCCAACAGCTTCCATCAATTGCTTCAACCTATTTGCAAACTCTATGTGTTTAGCATCTTTCACTTTTTTTGGCTCAATTTCTACCATCGGTAGAAGTTTACTATCAAATTCTAGTTGCACCAATTCTATTTTAGGTAGTATATTATGTTCTACTTTAAGTAGTTTTGACGGTGTCATTATGTTATCCCCACATGAGGCTTTTGATAAAGCTGTGCGATTTGCAGGTTCCTCAGCTGCCCTTGCAAGAGGTATCGGTTTAACTCCCTGGGCAGTTTCAAAATGGAATATTGAAAAAATTCCAGAAGACCGATGTGAGGACATTGAAAAATTTACTAAAGGTCAAGTCAAAGCTGAAGAATTACGTCCAGACATTAACTGGAAATATGTTCGCCAATCTAGAACAAAGACCACATGAAAATGAGGAAATCTTATGGAAACAAAAATAATGTTTGTATTCAGCAAAAAACTGTTGGCACCCATGTCAACACGTGTACCGCTGGAAGTCCAAGAGATCATTGATGAATTGGCGATTAGCCAAGGCAGTGATCGAGCGAAATGGTTAAGAGATGCCATAGATAAAAAGATCGAACTGGAGACAGGTCAATCATCATCTGAGCACATAGAAAAATCAAAGAATACAACGTCTACAAGCGTATTCAAGAATGTATGCAGAAATTTAAAAAGTTTTTGGCAGGCATTAAAAAAGCCCGACGTTGCAGGTCGAGCTTCTAGTACAGCAATTCATAATCATTCAGGAAAATGAACATGAGTAATTTAACAGAACATAAGTGCGCTGGCAAATGTCCAGAGTTTAAAGGGGAACAGTGTCATCACTGTTTGATTCAGCAAATTGAAAAACGTGAGTTTGAATTGGGTGTTGCGCCTGATAGTGCGTATTTCATTGGTATTGATTTAGCTGCTGATGGGGAAGATAAGTCGATTGAAGTGGCTTATTGCGTAATCTCTAAAAAATACTGTACCTGCCCAAACGGTGTGCAGATTTGCTTACATGAACATGGTGGTGCAGTGGTGGAGGTGCAGGGATGAGAAATCGCTTCAGTGGTTATTGCTATTACTGCACGCAATTCGTAGCAAAAGGTGCAGGGCATTTTGAAAAGCGCCAAGACTCTAAAGGCTTTCGTGTCATCCATGCTGAGTGTGTTTTCAAACAGCGCGAAGAAAAGCAAAAAGCGAACGGGGTGATAGCATGATTGAAAAAATCACTCTCACCAAGCTTGGTGAATACAAGGACGATTGGGCTTTTGTTTATATCGAACCAAACAACGCCCATTCTAAGTGTGGTGGTCGTATTACTGTAAATATTGGTGATGACTATATAGGTTCTTATTTTTTCTCACACTGTGGCACGGAAACCTTTGAACAATTCCTTGCCAAAGTTAGCCCAGATTACTTAATAAATAAGCTTTTTCAAACTAAAGAAGATCTTGATGTTGAGAATGGTAGTGAGTTATTTGAAAGTCTCGTAAAAAATGACATGCTTTGGATGGTTAAGCGTGCTCGTAATGAAAATAACATTACAAAAGATGAACTTCGTGAATTGTATGAAGAATTAAAAGAGCATGAATTTAGAGACATTGGCGAATTGTCATACATGATTGATTCTGACTCATATGAAACAATGTCCAAAATTTTCTGTGATGATTGGTACCACAATGGGGGTTTTACAAAGCCTAACAATGTATATGAACGTCAAAAGAAAGCAGTTCAAGCTTTAATTACTCATTTTAAAAATGAGGTGACATCATGATTGATAACACCTCCATTATTGCTCTAACAGACATTATCCAATTGCCTGAAGCTGAACGCTTGCAGGTAATCAAGGATAAGTTTTCAGCAAAATCACATCATGAATTAATTGATTTACTTGGCAATGTTTTAAATGTTGCTGTGAATTACGCACAATCGTGTGATGAAGCATTGTATTTACATCTCGTCACCACTGGCGATATGCACCCATACGCAATAGATAAGCTTATTTCACCTAGTTTTCATGGTGCTTTAAATGGGCTGATCTTGGCGCAAAAAGCACCTAATCAAGAGGTGCTATGTGAATCATGTGCTTATAGATGTGGAACTTTAGCAAATCATTGTCTTTCTACTCAATCTGACTTGGCTCATGCCTTGGAGTCGGATGCAGTTTTTTATTGCCATAAAGATATTGAAAATTTGCATAGCCCATCTGCTAAAGATCGTAAGTGCATGAAACCATGTAAAGGCTGGGCACAGCATGTGAAGAAACATAAGGGAGTAGCAGCATGAAATCAAATGAAGCTAAAAAACCTATGTATATCTTTACTGAGCTAGGTAAAGAAAAACTTTGTAAGCACTGTGATGAATATTGGCCTACAGATTCAGAGTTTTGGTTCATGGTGAAATCAAAGTTAAAGGATGGAACCATTACATTTCGACCAGAATCAGCATGTAAAGGCTGCTATGACCGTGTTTATAGACCACATCATGTAAAAGGTGTGAATAAGGTTCGTTCAAGTCATGAAAAGAAGGTGGCAGCATGAATGTAAATGAATTCGTGACGAAGTTTGGATGGAAAAAGGCTGTTGAAGCTATAAACAAAGCTCCACCACTTGATGACAAAGTTTGGTATTTCTTTTTGTGCAATGAATGTGGAAATGGAGGAAGCTCTCAGGAAATGATAACTAACTCATTAATGCCTGATTATTGTGCTTGTTCAGTTTGTACATCTGAAGATTTAAATATAGATAATTTTATTTTTGATGAGTTAAAACGCCTGGTCTATAGCTGGTTATTGATTAAGGATTACTATGGATTAACTAGAGCCAAAGAACATGCAATCTCTCCATATACTGCACCCGAAATTAAAAGAGCTTTAGAACAAGCCATCGCAGATGTAGAAAGTGTGGGAGATTCAAAATGAAAAAACCACGCAATAAAAAATATAACCCAAATAAATTGCTGCCTTCACAGGTAAAACAGCTTCAACAGGCAGCACAGTACAAAAAAGATATTTCTGAAACTTATGAAATGAGTATGGAATTTATCTCATCTCATGTACGTGACTTCATTGAAGACAGAAAAATCGGGGAAAAGTCTTTATTAGATAAGTTCCCTCATGCCGAAACACTACCTTATCACTTCACTATTGGTGCATATGACTATCAGGATTTATCCATTGCTTTAATTCTTGGTCATGTTGAACAACCAGAAGCATGGAAATTATCTGCTGATATTCACATGATGAATCTTGATGATTTGAGCAAACCAATGGTCACGGTTGAATTTCGTCGTGACTTGCCAAGCATGAGCCATATTGAATTATTACGTGGCAAGAAAGATTGCAAAATTGATCTTGGTCATGGATTGAAAAAGGTTGGTTGGCTTGGTTTGGATCAGGAAATCATTAAAGAAATCGAATCTCAGAAAAATATTCCTGATGATTTTGGCATTGAACAAATTCAGGTCCTTATTGAAGCTGATATTAAATTTATCAATACCAAGTGCTATCAGGAATTTTTAGCAGTTGCTGAGTGGGTAAATGCTGGACATGAATTAGCTGAAGATCGTTTACGTAAATTATGGATTGCTGACCAGGTATTAGGTGGTAGCGGTAAAACCATTGGATATGAGGGGGCAGCATGAAGTATGGCTCAGTATGTTCAGGAATTGAAGCAGCTACAGTTGCTTGGCATGAACTAGGGTGGCAACCTGCATGGTTTTCTGAAATTGAAAAGTTTCCGTCACAAGTATTGGCTCATCATTACCCGAATGTAAAAAATTTAGGCGATATGACATTTATTGCTGAAAAGATAAGAAATAGTGAAATTGAAGCTCCTGAAGTCTTAGTTGGAGGAACACCTTGTCAGGCATTTTCAGTAGCAGGGTTAAGAAATTCTTTGGATGATGATCGAGGACAACTTTCACTTGAATTTGTGAGACTAGCAAATGAAATTGATTCAGCAAGATTTATTCGAGGACAGCAGCCCAGCATTATTGTCTGGGAAAATGTGCCAGGAGTCCTCAGTACAAAAGACAATGCTTTCGGTTGCTTTTTGGGAGCACTGTCAGGCGAAGGGTGTGAGCTCAAACCGACAGGGAAAAAATGGACAAACACTGGTTGTGTGTTTGGACCACAGCGACAAATCGCTTGGAGAGTCCTTGATGCTCAACATTTCGGACTCGCCCAACGACGCAAGCGAGTGTTTGTTGTCGCAAGTGCTAGAACAGAAAGTATCACAGAAATACTTTTTGAGCGCAAAGGCATGTACAGGGATTCTACGCAGAGCCGAGGCAAGACAGAAAATACTACCAGATGTGGTGAAATTCACACTAACAGAGCAAGCACGTCTATTAGCGGAAAAACCTATACTCCACCCATTTTAGCGTCACATGGTCAAAAAAAGTGGCTTGGTAATCAGGAAGCTTTCTGTGGCGATTACTACATTAAACATACGATTGGTGTTGGCGGTATGACTGCTAACGCTGCGATTTCTCAAGAGCTATATCCGACCTTACTGGCAAATCATGATAAAGGTTATGTGATAAGTAGTTTTGGGGTGCAAGGAAATATTATTGGTCGCTCAATTAATGCTGGTGAAAATGGTTTAGGGTTTAAAGAAGAACAAGCACCAACATTAACTTCAATGGATCGGCATGGCGTTGTAGTTCATGGTACACAAGACCCAATTATCTCATGTGACATAGCACATTGCTTAGGGCGAAATAGTGGTCAAGAAAACGTCCTTTGTGAATCAGCGTACGCAATGATTGCGGATACAACTCCAAAAGTTTCTAAAGAAATTAATGGCACGCTGCGCTCAAGCGGTGGCGGTGGAATTGTACCTTCTAGTGTCATTTTTATGTCTATAGCTCGCTATCTAACTGAAATCGAATGTGAGCGTCTACAAGGGTTTCCAGATAATTATACAAATATACCTAAAGCTTCAGCGACAGCAAGATACAAATCTTTAGGTAATTCAATGGCTGTGCCTGTAATGCGCTGGATTGGTCGTCGTATTCAACAATATTGTGAGGTGGTATGAGCTACGCAATAACTGACCAGATTCGCAAATTAAAAGTGGGTAATCCTACAGCAAAGGCGGTACTTCTTCGCCTTGCTGATTATGCCAATGACTATGGTGAGTGTTTTCCATCGATTTCATTACTTTCTGATGAAACTGAGTTTTCAGTACGTGCGATTAAAACGGCTATAGATTTGCTTGAAGAAGTAAAAATTATTCAGGTTGATCGCTCAAATGGTCGCCATAATCGCTACAAAATTACGCCTGAAAGTTTTGATAGTGGAAACGTTAAACCAGCAACCAGCATTTTGATTAAGCAGAAAATTTCTAAAATATTGCGCACTAAAGTATATGAGCGTGATTTATATCGCTGTGTTACATGCGGTACCCATTTAAATCTTACTTGCGACCATATTATTCCTGAGTCAAAAGGTGGGGCTACCACAATTGAAAATCTGCAAACCATGTGCAAATCGTGTAATTCAACGAAAGGAGTGAGCATATGAGCAGTTTCAACTTTGTAAAAGCTGTACGTCAAATCTCGATGCCACCAACAACCAAGTTAGTGGCGATAACTTTGGCTACATACGCTGATTATGAAACTGGTGAATGTTTTCCATCCATTCAAACACTCATGGACGATACTGGACTATCAAATCGAGCAGTGGGCTTACACATTAAACACATCGAAAATTTAGGAATATTGGTTGTAGATCGTTCAAATGGTCGTCGATCTTATTATCGTTTTGATGTGGAAATTCTCTCAAAAGCAGTGACGCAGGGTCACAGCTCGGATAATGAAAGCAGTGACTCTGATAACAATACCAGTGACTCTGACGACAGTGAGCCAGTGACTCTCACGCAACAACCAGTGACTCTGGTGCAAAAAGCAGTGACGCAGGGTCATACTAACTACCAAGAACAACCAATAGAACAACCAATAGAACGTAGTAGTAATACGCACGAGGAAAAAATTTCACAACCGCCAGCTCAATTTGTTCAGTACCACAATTTTGATCTTGCAAAAATCTCAGTGATCGAACTTGGTCAGAAATATTCAACATTGAAATCTGATTTCATCGAATTGTCTAAACCTAGACACCCTGATCTTGATCAACACGATCTTGAAAACTTGTTTGATGAATTTGGAGATTGGTTTGCATCACCGAATGATTACGGTAAGCAATCTTTTAAGACTGCACAGAAGTGGGCTGTAGCGTTCCTGACATGGGTAAACAACAACAAGCATAAACTTATCAACCGAAAGGCAAAAAATAACGTCACTGAGCAATCAGGACGAAATAAGCCTATCCAAACACCATCTGCATACCAAGCCAAACAGGAAAATGTAAATCGTTGGTTGCGTTATGGTCAAAAAGTCCGTGAAGAACAACATCAGGAATCATCAATTATTGATGTGGTACCTGAGCCCCCAAAGAGCTTTCTGATTGAGGAGGTGGGTCATGCGTGAGTTCACCATTACTGAAGCACGTCGTTTAATTGACAAAATGCGTATTCGTTACGGTAAGAAATTTACAGATTTTTGGGCAGCAGTTGATGAAGCTGATCTTGAACAGGCCATGATCGAGGACTTTTCAGGATTGACAGTTCAGCAGCTGGAAAATGGGTATAACCGTATGCTCCATGAACCATGGCCACCATGTATTCAAGATTTTAAGATTTGGTGTTTACAAGGTTCACATTGGCTCACTGAAAATGAAGCATGGCAACAAGCATTGGCATACGAGAAATCGAATCAGACGATCTCAATCAGTGTGCATGTGCTCAAAACCCTTAAAGAATTTAAGAAAGGTTTTGATGAGTTAAACCCTCGTGCTGAATCACAGTCAAAAGCATTCAAGGATATGTACGTCCGTATCGTTTCAAATGCGAAATTGATGGGAGATGTTCAGTCATTTACTGATCCAGTTGGGGCATTAAAAGCACCTAAGGGAGATGAGAGAAAAATCACCACCTGTCCACCTGAATTGATGGCTCAGATGAAGGGTATTAATAAAATTGCCAAGGCAGGTAGAGCATGAAAAACGATAAGTATTTTTATTTGTTTCTGTCAGTCGTGGCTATTTGTTACACAGTTTTAAAATTAAACGGTATTGACCTATGAATTTATCACCATCTCAAATTAAAAGACTTGTACATCAACGTGACAACAAGCCTAAACAGCCAAAGTATGGGAATCATAAAGTTGTCGTTGATGGTGAAAAAGTTGCTGATTCACAACATGAATATCGTCGTTTAAATGATTTAAAGGTCTTACAGCGTGCAGGTGAGATCAAGGATTTACAGACTCAGGTTCGATACAACCTGATACCAGCACAGAAAATTTGTGGTGTGAAAGTACGTGGCACAGATTACATAGCAGACTTTGTTTATTGGACCAAAGATGATCAGTTCATCTGTGAAGATGCCAAAGGTCATAAAACTGCGGATTACATCATCAAACGTAAATTGATGAAGTTAATTCACAATATCGACGTAGTTGAAGTTTAAGAACGATTTAGGGGAGTATGACAATGAAGTCTAACGCTGAAACAATCCTTGAAGCCATTGAGGATTTACATAATCAAGAGCAGATCGTTACTAGAGAAACTTTGTCACAATTGACAGGCTTAAAATTATCTATCGTTGATGATCGTTTAAGCCATCTTGTCGATAGTGGCCAGATTATCCGTGTACAGCGTGGTGTATTCATTCCAGCCCCTAAACATCGCCCATCTCGTATTATGTCCAAGATGGTTTTACCTGATGGTACCGTTAAAATTGAAATTGGTGATGATCAGATTTTGACATTAACGCCACGTGAAGCACGTAACCTTGGCAATCTCATGGTTGCTGAAGCGATGCAATATGCAAATATTGAAATGGGCCATCATATGGCAATACTTCAGAGTGAAGTAACAAGTCAGGTGCGTAAGCTTAATAGACAAGTCAGTGATTTACTGGATGTAGGTAAGCAAGGTGAATTGTTATGAATCTGATTGGTAAAAAAGTTGTATCTATATTTGATTCAAAAGATACAGGTCTTTGGGTGGTTGAACGTCAATGGCCAAGCGAATTTAAAACGGATGAAATTGATGTAGAAGTTCGACGTTATAGCACAAGAACTACTACATGGTTTTATGGTTATAGGCGCACTTTTAGAGAAGCAACAGAAGAAGAAATTCAACATGAAGGTCGTTTTGATGGGTCATGCCCACATAAGTTCATTGCTTATGATCAACTTGTATCTTTAAAAAGAATTCCACCTAAACTACAAAAATACAGTGACGCAGATTCATGGATGGTTGATTGCTGTGAATGGTGCGGATTAAAACAAAAAAATGGAAATATATTAGAAAAACCAATTCGCTGGTAACCCCCTCTAAGGTTAGACCTCCCCACATATATACATGATCATTAAACCAATATGAGGTTTGGTGATCATGGCTGAAAAAAAAGTAATTGATTGGGAAAAGATCGAACTCGATTATCGAGCAGGCGTAAAGTCATTACGTGAAATCGCATCTGAACAAGGTGTATCAGATACAGCTATTCGTAAGCGTGCAAAACGTGATGATTGGTCTCGTGATTTATCCGCAAAGATTAAAGCAAAAGCAGATGACTTGGTTCGCAAAGAACAAGTTCGCATGGAAGTTCGCACCGCAAACCGCATTTCAGAAAAAGAGACTATTGATGCAAATGCAAACTTAGTTGCATCTGTACGTTTGTCTCAACGTAAGGATATTCAACGTTCACGCAAGATTGCTATGAGTCTTTTTGATGAGTTGGAACAAATGGTTGGTGAAGATCAGGTTGATTTACTGATTCGCCTTGGTGATTTGATGTATCAGCCTGATGACAAGGGTAAGGACACTTTAAACGATATTTACCACAAGATTATTGCTATGCCTGGTCGTGTTGATTCCATGAAAAAACTCAGTGACACGCTTAAAACATTGATTGGATTAGAACGCCAAGCGTTTGGGCTTGATGATGAGAACAATAAACCTGTTGATGCACTGACCGCATTACTTGAACGAGTGAGCACTGGAAATAGCTCTGCGTTTAAGCCAATTGCTGATGATCCTGAATATTAGTGCATGTACGTGAATGGAACGACTAATCACCCACATCAAAACATTTTCATTCACGTACACGCTTCAAAAATGCACCAATGTTGTGCAAAATGGAGTAAAAATTGATTTATAACACTAACTTACAGCCACTACCGACAAATGCCGAGGAGCTTGAACGCTGCTTGGCAGACCCTGTTTGGCGTATTTTTAGTGGCTGTTTATATAAGATCAAAATTAAAGGTGATGACTTTGTAAATGAGTTCGGGCAAGTGGAAGAAGCCCCAACATTTGAATTACCGTTCCAGCCTAATGACGCACAGAAGAAATTCTTAAATCGGTTGTGGTACCGCAATATTATTTTAAAAGCACGTCAGTTAGGTTTCACCACATTGATTTGTATTTTATGGCTTGATCACGCTTTATTTAACGCCAATCAGCATTGCGGTGTTATTGCACAGAACCTTGAAACTGTTGGTGATATTTTTAGCGATAAGATTAAATTTGCGTACGATAACTTACCACCTGAAATATTAGAACGCTTTCCACTCAAAACCAATAATGGAACTGAGATGGAGTTCGCCCATAATGGTTCTAAAATTTCAGTGGCCACATCATTCCGTGGCGGTACCATGCACCGCTTACTTATTTCTGAATACGGTAAAATTTGCGCTCAATCACCTGGTAAAGCGAAAGAGGTTCGTACAGGTTCATTACCAGCAGTCCCAACAACAGGTATATGTGTCATTGAATCTACTGCTGAAGGTCGTGGTGGTGACTTCTTTGATAAGGTTCAGATTGCACAGAAGAACTTTGCATCACGTAAAAAGCTCACGCCAAAAGACTTTAGATTGCATTTTTATGGTTGGTGGGAAGAACCTAAGTACCGTATTGACTCAACTGAAGTCATTATTTCAAAAAAAGATCATAATATTTTTGATCACATTGAAATTGTTGTATCCAGAAACTTAGGTAAGAAGATCAAAATTGATCCTGATCAACGTGCTTGGTATGTATCGACACGTGATAATGATCTATCTGGTGATCAAGCTTTGATGTGGCAAGAGTATCCCTCATTTCCTGATGAAGCATTTCAGGTCAGTACAGAAGGGAACTACTACGCAAAAGATATGCTTGAGTTGCGTAAACGTAGTGGTATTGCTCAAATTGAAGTTTTAGATGTACCGACGTGTACCTTTTGGGATATTGGCAACCATGATGGTTGTGCAATTTGGTTTCATCAAATGATGAATCAGCAAGATCGCTTTATTGATTATGAAGAAGATCATTTTCAAGATTTACGTCATTACGTGAAACTGATTAAAGATAAACCTTATATCTATCATACTCATTATTTACCGCACGATGCAGCACATCAAAGGCTTGGCGATTACAACAAGTCAGTATTAGAAATGCTTGAGGAATTATTACCTGGTCATAATTTTGTGGTCATTCCACGTATTACGTTACTCACAACTGGTATTCAACAGACTCGCAGACATTTAAAGAATGCTTGGTTTGATGAAGAACGATGCAAACTGGGTATCGAACGCATTGAAGGCTATAAGAAAAAGTTTAACCAACAAGCCAATATGTTTATTGATCAGCCTGATAAATCCAATGGTTGCTCAGAAGGTGCAGACGCACTTAGACAGTGGGCACAGGCTAAAGATGCAGGGTTGCTTGGTGATTACGTCTATACGGCTAGTCTTACTGGTATGAATCAAGGTACAACACATCAAAATCCACATGGTTATGTCGAAGCACCTCCGACAGATTGGCGTTTATAAGGAAAAGCTATGTTTACTCAAGAAGATACAGCTACAAGTGAGCAGATTAGCGATGATGATACGCTCAGTCTGGAAGAATTAACGGAGATTATGCATGAAATTGAGGAACAACCTCATTGGCGTCATATTGCAGATAAAGAGATGGATTATGCAGATGGCAATCAATTAGATACAGATTTACTTAACCGTATGCAACAGATCGGTATTCCACCTGCTGTAGAGGACAGAATTAGTCCAGCATTATTGTCGATTATGGGTTATGAGCTACAGACTCGTACTGATTGGCGTGTAAAAGCCAATGGTGAAACTGGCGGTGATGATGTTGCTGATGCCTTGAACTACAAATTAAATCAAGCTGAACGCTTATCTAAAGCAGATAAAGCGTGTAGTGATGCTTTTCGTCCTCAAATTTCATGTGGTTTAGGATGGGTTGAGGTAAAGCGTGAGCAAGACCCATTTAAATATCCTTATCGTTGTGTTGTAGTTCATCGTAATGAAATTCATTGGGATATGAAGTCTACAGAGCCAGACTTATCTGATGCACGTTGGTTACGTCGTACTCGTTGGGTTCATCCTAAACGATTAATGAGTGCTTTCCCAGAACACAAGGAGCTAATCCAAACAGTTGGTCGTTATGGTGGTTCATGGTGGCAACAACCTGATGTGCTGGATGGTGGAGCAAGTACAGGCTTACAAAATGCTTGGCTTGATGCACGTTCATGGACGATAAGTGAAAACTACTGGTATAACCCGACATCTAAAGAGATAAACGTTACTGAGGTTTGGTACCGTCGTTGGGTGCGTGTACCAGTTTTAAAGTTCAGTGATGGTCGCATCGTTGAGTATGACATCAATAACATGGCTCATGATTTGGCAATTTATCAAGGTGTTGCACGTGTAGAGCAGGCTACCATATCAAAATTGCGTCGTTCATATTGGCTTGGACCACACCTTTTACATGATAGTCCTTCGCCATATTCACACCATTATTTCCCTTATGTACCGTTTTTTGGGTTTCGTGAAGATAATACTGGCATACCGTATGGCTTTGTTCGTGGCATGAAGTACAGTCAAGACAGCATTAACTCTGGTATCTCAAAGTTACGTTGGGGGATGAGTGTTACACGTGTTGAACGTACCAAAGGTGCAGTGGCTATGACAGATGAACAATTACGTCGTCAAGTTGCACGTCCTGATGCTGATATTGTATTGGATGCAGCACACATGGCTAGACCTGGTGCAAGATTTGATGTTAAACGTGACTATGAATTATCACAGCAACATTTCCAACTGATTAGTGATAATCGTGCTGCTATTGAGCAAGTAAGCAATATTACTTCTGGGTTCCAAGGTAAAAAAGGTAATGCTACTTCTGGAAAACAAGAACAGTTACAGATCGAGCAGTCAAACCAGACTTTAATGAAGATGATGGATAATTTCCGTGAGGGACGTACCCTCATGGGAGAAATGCTACTATCAATGATCGTTGAGGATATGGGCACTCAGCAACAGACTATCATTATTGAAGGTGATGCGGTACGTGAGGATCGTACAGTTGTTATCAATAAACCTGAGGTTGATGAACATGGTTATCCTTATGTTAGTAATGATGTTCAACGTACACGCTTGAAAGTTGTACTTGATGATGTTCCAAGTACCAGCACTTTCCGAGAACAACAACTTAATGCCCTGTCTGAGATTGTTAAATCCTTACCTCAAGAGGTTCAAGTTGCAGTATTGCCTTATGTGATGGCCTTGACTGACATTCCATTCAAGAAAGACATTATTGAATCTATTCGCCAAGCTACACAGGCACCAACACCAGAACAAGTGGAACAACAAATTAAAGAAGCTGTTGATAAAGCACTTGCCGATGCTGGTATTGATCTAAAACGTCGAGAGATTGAACTTAAAGAGCGTAAAGCAGTAAGTGAAATTAAGGAAATAGACGCACGTTCAGTACAAATTGGTGTGCAAGCTACATATTCAGCAATGCAAGGAGGTTCACAGGTAGCAATGATGCCACAGATCGCACCAATTGCAGACGAGATTATGAAAGGTGCAGGTTATCAGCGTCCTAATCCGATGGGTGATGATCCTAACTTCCCAACCGCAGAACAGACAGCAGCACGTGATGTACGTTCACCATATTTAGAAGGTGAAGGGGCGCAGTTAGGCAGTGAAGGACTGGCAGAGGTACAACAGAATACCAGCCCGATGAACCCACCAGTACCACAGCAAGGTTCAACAGGAATGCAGGGGATTGAGACTCCACGAACCAGTGACAACATACCCCCTGTAAGGCAAGAGTAATTTTCATTGTTCACAGATACTAAGGCAGTCGAATCGGCTGTCTTTTTTATTGTGGGCATAAAATGTTAAAGAAATTATTACCTTTCGCTATGTGTGCATACATCGGCACTAAATCCGTATTAGCAACAACTATGACACGTGGTGAATATAACCATTATCGTAATTGGGATATACCTGAAAACGAAGACCCTTCAGAACAAGGCTACTTAGTTGAATATGTTGATGGTGGAAAACCAAATGATGAACGACATAAAGGCTATATCTCTTGGTCGCCAGCATGTGTATTCAAAGATGCTTATCGACCAAACGGAAGTTTAAATTTTGGTGATGCACTTACTGCTTTGAAACTAGGTAAAAAAGTTGCTCGTTCATGTTGGAATGATTTGCAATATGTGGTTGCTCAAGGTGAATCCAAGCAAATTGAATCAACCTATATCTGGAATCCACACAACAAAGCTCATGCTGAAAAACTTGGTGGGTACATTGATGTTGCACCATATTGCACATTAAAGACAGTACAAGACACTTTGGCTATGGGTTGGACACCATCTACAGGTGATCTATTCGCAAATGATTGGTTAATTTTGGAGTAAACCATAATGTTAAATACTGAAAAACAAATTACTTTACAACTTGATCCAACCACTGACACTACTGGTAATGCTGAACAGGTTGCACGAATGATTGGCGTTAGTGCGTGGCATATTTCAGGTGATTACTTGGTTGTCGAGAATCCATTACTAGATTATCGAGTGACAAATAATGAAACTTATAGTCATAAAACAGATCATATTCCGAATGGTGCAGTCGTGATTTTGGTTCAGGAAGAACCCAAGACAGTAGAACAGCAAATTGAGCAAGAAATTCAATCTAAAAACTTAAATGCGCCACGTTTAACGCCTGCTGATATTGATGCCACTATTGTTGACGAATATTACTTTACAGCAGCGCAAGGCGTTGGGAATAATTGTAATGGTTATGATGCTATGGGGTTTCATAGTGTACTTGGTGCGCTAACATTTTGCGTATTAGTTCTTAAAAATGGATTTACAGTCACAGGTGAATCAGCGTGTGCAAGTCCTGAAAACTTTGATCCTGAAATTGGCAAAAAGGTTGCTCGTGAAAATGCTCGCAACAAAGTATGGATGCTTGAGGGTTATTTGTTGAAAGAAAAATTAAACCATCAAATTAAAATCCAAGAACATTTTGCAAGCCAAGGTGTGGATGCTGGGAAGTTGCAAGACAGCCCTATAGTTTCTGAATTGCCTGAATTAGAAATTAAATATAGTGATGCTGTTAAATCCACCGATCCTACAAATGATAACCAAGCATGTGCCAGTGGTAGTGCTAGTTCTAATGGTTATCAACTCAATGCCAAACGTGATAACGCTTTTCTCGTGGCACAGTTACTGTCTAATAATAAAATCAGTGCAGAATTACGCAAAAAAGCTGAAACCAAAATGACTGCATTATTAGATGAATTGATTTAAACCTATCGAATTCGAGACCTTTAAACCAGCATCAATATGCTGGTTTTTTATTTCTTGATTTTCCATTCAACGGCATGATTTCCATTGTCGCAATCATGGCTCACACATTCACCTTTGTGATTCACCTGAATTACACCACAACCTTCACAAATAACATTTGCTAGATAGTTCGGCTTACATTCATTGATAAACCCATTACTCATTCCATATTGCTTGGCGCATTGAGCACAATATTCTGCCATTAATCCTACCCCCTGTAAGGCTAACGACATCATATATAAATCCTAGACACTTGTCTCATGTTGAGCAATCAACAGCTAAACGCTAGATAACTCTAGCCATTCGCCTTTGCGGTCACAGCGATAAGTGATAGGACAGACATGGATATTACAGAGCAACAAAATGAGTTGATTGAAGCTAACGGTGGTAAAGCATCACCTGAACTTGCAGCGCAGCTTTTAGAGCAAGCGTTAAATGGCGATACCGCAAATGCGGAAAATGGTAGTCAGCCAGCAACTACCCAAGTTACAGAAGAAAATACCCCAAAAGTTGAAGGTCAAGACGGTACGCATGAGGAGCATAGCTCCGCAAGAGCTGATACACAACAAGCACAACAGCAACAACAGGTCGATGAAAGCCAGTTAAATGCTGAAAATGCTGTGATCTTAGCTAAAGACGGAAAACACACCATTCCCTATGACAAGTTAGTGGAAGCACGTAATGGTGAAAAGGAATGGAAGCAAAAGTTTGATGAAGCTCAACAACAGTTGGCACAACTTCAAGCTGATGCACAGGAACGTAAAGATAACGGACAGGCTCCAACTACACAGGACAACCAAGCAAATATCGCACAACAAGCGATTGATCAGGGTGTAGACCCTGCAATCTTTGGGGATTTTAGCGAGAAAGATTTGGCTGCTGGTATTCAGAAACTTGTTAATTCACAGGTTTCAACTTTGATGCAACAGCAATTACAAACTGCTTTAGCTCCAATTCAGCAACAACAGCAGGTCAGTGTAGAGCAAGCCCATTTTAACGAAATCTTTACAGCACACCCAGATGCAGAATCTATTGTTGAATCGAAAGAATTTAATGATTGGAAGAATGCACAACCAAGTTTTCTGAAAGATGCGTATGAAACAGTTTTGGATAAAGGTTCAGCTGCTCAGGTGGTAGAACTTCTAGGATTGTATAAGTCGAATACCCAATCAGGTCAACAAGCTGCTCAACCTGCCAATGATGCAGTAAAGGCAGTAGCGCAAAAAGCTGTGAGTCAGGCTCAAACACCACCACCGAACAGTCTGAGTGATTTGCCTGCTGGTAGTCCTGCTGGTGTTTCTCGTGATGAGCGTTTGGCAGCAATGTCGCCAGCGCAACTTGCAGAGGAAATGCAAGGATGGACACCCGACCAAGTGGAGCAATTTCTCAATAGACGTGTTTAAACATACGTGATGAGAGTATTTGAAACATGACTACTAAAACTAACGCAAGTTATGGCGATAAGACCAATTTAGTTACCCAAGCGGTAGGTCTGTTCGCTACACACATGAATCGTAACAGCACCTTAAACCTATTGGCTGGGAAAATGCCTAAGGGCGAAGCAGGTGCGGAAGCGACTCTCCGTAAACAAACCACATCCCATATGCCTATTGTTCGTGTTCAGGACTTAGGAAAAGGGCGTGGTGATGAAGTGACATTCCACTTACTAAATCCAGTCGGTGCATATCCAATTATGGGTAGTGCGTATGCTGAAGGTCGTGGTGTGGGGATGTCTTTGAATGAAGATCGCCTACGTGTGAACCAAGCTCGTTTCCCTGTTGATTTGGGTAACGTGATGTCACAGATTCGTAGCCCAGCTGATTTGCGAAAACTTGGTCGTCCAGTCGCTCAGAACTTGATGGATCGCTATTGTGATCAGTCATTACTGGTGCATATGGCTGGTGCACGTGGTTCTCATAACAACATTGAATGGGTTATTCCTAAAGATAATCATAAAAACTTCAATGAAATCATGGTGAACCGTGTTAAAGCACCAACTAAAAACCGTCACTATGTTGTTGATGGTTCTGGTGTGCAGGGCGTTAAAAGCAATGCAGGTGATTTTGATATTGCAACAACTGATCTATTTACTATGGATACAGTTGATTCAATGAAAACTGTTCTGGATCAAATTGCTTTACCACCACCTATTTGTAAGTTTGAAGGTGATGTTGCTGCGGAAGATTCACCATTACGTGTATGGCTTGTATCGCCAGCACAGTACAACAAATTTGCTGCTCAACCAGGTTTCCGTGCTTTCCAATCATCTGCATTTGCACGAGCAAGTCAGGCAAAACAACATCCGCTTTTCTTAGGTGATGTAGGTTTATGGAACGGATTTATTATCCGAAAAATGCCACGTCCAATTCGTTTCTATGCAGGTGACACAATTAAATATTGTGCTTCGCATGACAGTGAAACTGAGTCAGATTTAATCGTGCCATCAAGTTTTGGTAGCAATTTCGCTGTTGACCGTTCAATTATTTTGGGTGGACAAGCAATTGCGGAAGCAATGGCTGCAAGTGATAAGTCTGGTGTGCCTTTCTTCTGGTCTGAAAAAGACCTTGATCATGGCGATAAATGGGAATTATTGATCGGTGCCATTCGTGGTACATCAAAAATCCGTTTCGCTGTTGATACTGGTGAGCGTACAGAATTTACCGACTATGGTGTAACTGTTGTCGATACCGCTGTGCCAATCATTGGTGCTAATCAGTAATTGTTTTGGGTATGTCCAGTTATGGGCATACCTCATCTTATTCTAATCCTTGGAGATTTTTAAAATGGCGACAATTAAGAAGAAGCCTAGTGGTTATGGTCAGTTTGGTGGATTCTCACCATATGGCAATGTTACAGCGTTAGCATTTTTTCTTGCCACGAATGCTTCAGGTGCCGTAATTGATTCAGATACAACTGCTGCAGTAGCAAGTGGTGATGTTATTGATTTAGGTGAACTACCAGAAGGTATGCGTCTTGATGATGCTCAAATCCTGATTAAAACAGGTATGACAGCCACCGTTACAGGTTCACTTGGCTTTAAATATGTTGATGGTGATAGTACAGAAGTACCACAAGATGCAGCATATTTTATCAATGCTGGTGATCTTGCAACGGCAGGTCGATTACGTGCTAATACAGGTAAATTGGTAACCTTACCTAAGGCTGCACGATTGATTTTAACCATTGGTGGTGCAGCGAATGCCAAGGCAAGCGACATCAAGGTTATTGTCAGCGGTGAATTGACAGGTCCTCGTTAATGTTTTGATGGTGTAGGTTTTAGACAGACCTACACCATTCTTTTTATTTTTTAACTTATTACGGTGATAAGATGAAAACGATTGCAATAGCGATGATGTGTCATGCAATTAATGCTGCATATTGCCAATCAATGGGTGATGATAGTCAACCTGCTTGGGATGACACACCAGAATCACTTAAACAAAGTTTGATTGCTGGCGTTGAAATGCATTTGGAAAATCCTGATGCAACACCTGAACAGTCTCATGAGTCTTGGTTTAAGGTCAAAGAAGCTGAGGGCTGGAAGTATGGTGAAGTAAAAGATATAGAGAAAAAAGAACATCCATGTTTTTTACCTTATGAAGAATTACCAGATGAACAAAAGGCAAAGGATTATTTATTCCGCACAACGGTTCATTTGGTTAAGCAATTGCCTGATCCTGAAGATTACTTGGCATTGAGTGCTGAAGTTGTGAATCTACGCCAAAAGGTTGAGCATCAAAAGAATGTCGCAATTAATACAGCGACAATTACCCCAACCAATGTTGTTCAAAAATCTGCTGGTGTATCAATTCAGTATATTGGAAATAAATCTCTATATACCGACCACTTATACGAATCAGCTTTAACCTTTGAACAAGGTCAAGTGCGATCAATTCCAAGTGATTTGGCAACCAAGTTTTTAAAACATCCTGAGTTTACTCGTTATGAGGGTGAGCCTGAATCCATTTCTGGTGAATCTACTGAGCAAGGCTTAGATGATGATACGTCAAGTATTCTCAATCGCTCTAAAGAAAAACAGCAAGAAGAAATTGATAAAGAAAATAAAGTTCTTGATGAAATTGAAACGATTGGAAAAATGACAAAGGCTGGCTTGGTTCAATATGCTTTAGAAAAGTATGAGCAGAAACTTAGCCCACAAAAGAATCTTGATGAATTGAAAGAATCAGTTACTCAAATGATTCATCAATATGGGGTTGTGTAATGCAGCTAAATGACCTGATCAGCCGTTTTCGTACACTGGCCAACGATAAAGTAGAACCATATTTTATTGATGATGCTAGTGTCATTGATTGGCTTAATGATGCCGTAAGTGAAGCGTGTATCCGTGGTCGTTTATTGCATGAATCTCAAAACAATGATGTTTGTAAGATTAATATATTGATTGGTTCATCTCGTTATCAGTTACATGAATCGTTATACGAATTGACTCGAGTGTGGTTCCAGCCAAGCGATGGAACAAAAGGGCAATACTTGACTTTAATGTCAGCTGAATTACTCGATCATTATTATGATGGTGAAAATTGGCGAGTGAAACAGGGTAAACCTGAACAAATTATTCAAGATGATACAGGTGTTCGCCTTGTTCCAATTCCTGATGTAGATGGTGAATTACAATTAGAAGGCTATCGTGTGCCATTGTCACCAATGGAAAATGATACTGATATTCCAGAAATTAACCAAATTCACCATGTTCAATTGATTCAGTGGGTTCTACACCAAGCGTTTAAGGTACCAGATGCAGAATTCTTTGATCCAAATCGGTCAGCATTAGCAGAGCAGGAATTTACAGACTATTTCGGTATTCGTCCTGATAGTGATTTGCGACGCATTACTCGTGAGGATATACCGCATAACGTTATTCCATTCATGCCATGACTTGCTTGTGACATAAGCACCCCTGTAAGGCTAAAGCTTTTCAGGGGTTTTTTACATAATGATCTTACTTATTTTATTTAATCATGCACAAAGATGGGCAAACGTACAATTGATTTAAAGACCGAAGATACGCTTTACATTGGCGGTGCCAAAGTTCAATTGATCAAAAAATCAGGACAATTGGCTCGAATTTGTGTTGAAGCAGATAATCACATTGAAATTAAACATGAGCGCATGAGTGCTTCCGATTCAGCTACGGAGACTCAAGCACATGGCAAACACACTCTATGACTTTGCACGTCAGCGCTTTTTAGAAGCACAGATCAACTGGATGACTGACACAATTAAGGTCATCTTGGTAGATACAGGTGCATATACACCGCAAACATCTGTACACCAATATTTATCTGATATCCCAACATCGGCACGTATTGCAGGTCCGGTCACGCTCACATCAAAAGCAACCACTGGTGGCGCAGCCGATGCTGCTGACTGCACCTTTACATCCGTTACAGGTGCATCCATTGAAGCCATTATTATCTATGCCGATACTGGTGTGGAAGCAACAAGCCCATTGATTGCCTACATTGATACGGCAACAGGATTACCGATCACACCGAACGGCGGTGACATTATTGTGACCTGGGATAACGGCACAAATAAGATATTCAAGGTGTGACACCTGAATTTCTTATCCGTTGATAGCCTCATGTTTATGGGGCTGAACCCATATAAAGGTGATGCTCATGGCGACAAGTGAAGAAGTAAAACAACCGACTACGGAAAAACCACCAACACAAGGCGTTGGTGTGCAAGGGTTCAAGGCTGACGTTTACGCAGCAGATGAAGTCAAGATTAATTGGCCACTACTGATGAAGTTGCCTAAGTTTCAGATGTACTGTGTCGAACTCAGCCGTCGTCAACACGGTGAAGTGGAGTTGTGGATTCAGGGCTTTGTTAAAGACCGAGCGATGGAAGGCGAAAAGGCTTTCTTTCAGGCATATTGTGATTGGCATGATCAAAAAGGCTATTGGAAACAAGAAACGCCTTATGGCGAACTCATCGAGGGATAATCTATGGCTTTAGTAGCACAAGCATACAAATATTATCGTCTGCTATTTAAAGGTTCTTTTGCAACGGATAATAGATATGCTTCATTTGCTGAATTTCGCTTATTTGAAGATGTTGACGCAATTGGAACTAATTTATGTATCGGTGCCATTGCAACTTCAAGCGGTCAATATTCTGCTACTACCGGAGCACCTAGAGGTATTGATGGTGACATAGCCACTTACTATGAAAGTGAAAGCATCTCATTTTCTTCAGGGGGGACGTGTTGGTTTAAAATTGAATTACCGGAAGCAAAGGTAATCCGAAGCTACCACATGATCCCATCGCACTATACCGCTGAGTTTCCGTTAAAATTTGAAATTCAAGGTTCTAATGACAATACCAATTGGGACAAAATTTATGAAAATAATTCAATCCCTGGGACAATTGCATACACACGTACTATTGCTAGTTATGTTGGTGGTATCAGTCGCTTAACCAATGGACAACCGACACAACGTATTCTAATTAATAATTGGCTAACTGGTGCATACATATCGACAGCTACACCTGATCTTAGTGGGAACTGGTTTGCATCTATACCCTATGGAACAGATGTACTTGTAACTCATATTGGCCCTGCGGGTTATAAGCCTGAAAGCGATGGTCCGATTACGCCTTACCTTTGGTAGATTAAGATGTTTTATAAGTCACCGGATTACAATAATTCCGATGTTTCACTCGTGGATGGTTATACACCGCCGACAAGTGAAGTTGAAAAAATACTGAGTAATGAAGGTGACTCTCCCTATGCTGCCAGTCCGTACAATGCTGTCAATGCAACCTTAATAAATAATTATAGCCCACCTTCAAGTGCTAACCATTTAACCATACTCAGCACAGCCGGTGCAGGTGTTCCAAGTACACAATCCCTAGTAGTGCCGTCTGTATTAGATGGTGAAAAGTTTGGTGCTTCAAAAATTATTTTGAAGTATCAGCTTTTAGGGCATCATAACAATGTTCTAGCGATTAGTGAGAAATATCTACAGGCTAACAATTACATACCAAATCTAAATTTACCGGTACAATTGCGTGAATACGGTGACTTTTCATTTGTACCTATGCCTTCGGTACAGCACTTTCACCGAAGGATTCATGCGTTAGGTATTGCAAAAAGTGACGTTTCAGTCCCTCACATTCATAACAATAGCGCAATTGTACGTCCGGCAGGTTTTAATACAGCTATCGTTACTGGTAACACCACGATAGTTAATCGCAACCGACCTTATGAAATCCCTGGTTTTGTTGCGTCACTGTTCGGTGTCACACGTATCTATAACCTGAAACAGTACGTCAGCATGAATGGTCGTGCTGTCGATACTTCACGCTTTGGTGAGCTGCTGCTGCAAGGTGGTATGCGTTTTCTGTATGTGTCGGGCTTTAATGCCAGTATCATCGGCCAGTTAGATGCCCTAAATACCAAAGAAACACGTACAATTTCGCTCAGTGGTCGGGCTATTCAAGCTCCTGAAATCCCATTGCCCAATGTTTCACCACGGATCATCTATGTTCAAACCTTCGTTGCAACACAATTCGGCAATACTATTGTTCAATTCCCTCCACGGCCTAACGGATTTATTGCATCAAGCTATGGTCTAGCCTGGGTATCACATAGCCCTCGTTATCTAACACCTGAACGAATCAACGGATTCATGTCAGGTTTTGCAAAGATAGTGGATAAAGCACAGCGTATCTTTCATGCTGATAGCCCAAAGATCCCTGGTGGTATTTTTGGTGATATTCAAGTCAAAAATACTTTGCGTATTATCAGCGTAAAAGGGAATGATCAATCCTTCTATGGTGACTGGTCGTCGGTTTATTCCAACCTAAGTAATGTCAATGCACTAGGCTTTAATGCCGCACTATTTGGCAATACAGGTATTCGGAATAAAACACCATCTATTGCACCACACCCACTTAATTCAAATATTTTTGGTGGTGGCACCTTTATCAGTGACCGCCATCGCCGCATTAATGCACGTGGTATCGGTTTTTCTGAAAATGAACGCTTTGGCCGACATAAACTGGACAAGGTGCCAGAACTTAACCCACCTTCGATTCTGGCTACACGTTATGGCGATGCAGTCATTAGCAACTGGCGACGACTTGTTTCCCCAGGTGGTATTGATTCATTAAAGTTCAATGCTGATATTACTGTCTGGTTCCGTTACCGAAAACTTTCCCCTGGTGGATTTTCCACGCAGAATTTTGCCACGCCTAAAATTGAACATGGAGTTCGGTTTATACAAGGCCATGGCGTTGAATCTAGTGTTTTTGGAGGTAATAGGGCTTGGTATCGTGTACGAACATTAGCGCCACAGTCTATCTATCGTGAATTTGAAACCAATCATAAGGTTGGTGGCACACAATTTGTTAAGCCTGGTGGCTTTATTGCCACTGTATTTGGACAGCGGATCGTTCCCGAAAATCAGGCTCTTTATCCGTTGGGATTTAATGCAGAACAGTTCTCTGGGCTAAATAAAATTGAGCTGCATACTCGGTGGGTTCGTGCGACAGGCTTTTTAACTTTCGGCATACAAGCCGGTGAGCGTTACGGTACGCCTAAAGTTTGGAATAGCCGACAATATATTGTTCAGGTCTTTGATGTTGCCAGTGGTCTTACTCCTCCTGGTTTTGGTCAATGGACAGTTGTGGCCAACCGTAACCGAGTCATCAAAAGCATAGGTCAGGACAGTTCTCGCTTTGGTTATTCTGCTGCGAATAACAATGCACGACCAGTCTACCCATTTGGTTTGAATAGCAATCTATTTGGTCATGTTTTTATTTCTCATCGAATACGAAAATTAAGCCCTGATTCTATGGAAGCACCGTATCTATCCGGGTGGGGTCGTATTGTAAATGCTGCAGATCAAATTCACATACCTGGTAGCAAGTTCGATATTTTTGGCAAACCATCTGTCGTGAACACTCGACGTGAATACCGATGGGTTGGTGCGTTTGAATCCTTGCAAACCGGTATTCCAATGGTGGCCTTTAGGATTCGCAAATTGTCGATTGAAAGTCGTTATTCTATTGCACCGATCTATATGCCATTACCTAAAGTGGATTTATATACGCGCTATGTGGATACACCTGGTCCAGACTTATCTGCTTTTGGTGGTCCTTCACTGCATATCAAGTGGAATATCATCACGCCAAGGTGGACGCACCGTGATTATTTTGGTGAACCGGCTATCAAAAATCTAACACCTGAATTAAAGCAACGAGGGAATAGTACCGATGTATTTGGTCAAAGTGCTATTCGCTTGCAATGGCGAGCATTCCCGATAGATGGGTTTGTCACCACTTTAATCGGTAAACCTAACATAGCATTTCGTGATCGCTCTATTAGTATCAGTGGCTTTAATGCCAATGCTTTAGGACAAATCAAAGTAACCAAAACCGGTGCGCCACCGTATAGTTTGCAAAATATCAACCTAGATTGGGATGGTGAAGGCTTACCTCCAGATACTTATGAAGGTAAAGGTATTGAGATTCCAAAATATCAGGTTTCTACACCATCACTAAAAACCAATGTGATTTTTGCACAAGGCTTTGTCGCTACTGCTTTTGGTTCTCATCATGCTCAATCCAACGGCATTTTGATGGATTCAGGGATTCAAGAGTTTGCCATAGGTAATCACACCATTATCCTACGTAACCGCACCATCGCTGTGCCTACCCTTGGCGACCTACTCGGCATGGAAAACACTCGACCACGGTTAAGTCCTCACACCATTTATGCGGTGATGGAAGCGACCAGGCAAGCTGAAATCAACCATCCAATAGAAGGGCGCAAGCACTTTGTAAACAGTGACAATGGTTGGCGGCAACCCGGTGAAGTTTTCGGGAGCCTTACAATCGCTTTACTTAACCGAAAAATTGAAGCGTTTGGCGTGAGCTTTTTAGCTATAGGATCACCAATCATAGACTTGCGTCGTCGTTATATCCGTGTCAATTCTTTCTTGTCCTTCCGTATGGGATGGCATGGTGCGTTAGATGGACGACCTCAAGCTATAGAACAATATGAAAGTTTGGTGCAGACACGCTTCGGGGAAACAAAGTTACATATTCCTTATTATGGGCCTCAATACATTCGTCCTAACGGATTTAATGCTGAACGTTTTAGCTCTATCAATGTGGTTGATTATTTCCATCGCCAACTAAAACCTTCGTCCTGGTTGGCCACACAAATGGGCTATAGCCGGTCTGGTGATACGCTATATAAACCACAAAGCCTATGGATTGGAGAACCTAAGCCGACCATACCGAATGGTTTTGCATCCGAAATTTTTGGTAAAACAGGTATCAGCTTACTTGTACGTGATGTTGGTGTTATAGGGTTCGATAGTTTTAGTAGTGAAATGGATATTTCTAACTTAAAAGGGCGGATGAAAGTAACACTGGTGAAAAAACCAGTGGTGATCGAACCTAAAGAAATTAAGGCAGAAGCCTTTGGTATTGCAGCATACGGTGTTCCAAACATTCGCTTAAAAACACATTACATTCGACCTGACGGCAACTCAGATCAATATAGAAAAGGTGCTCCAAAATGAAAAGATTAACACCGTTACGTGGTCTTGATAATGTTTCGGATGATGACAGCATGTCGAGTTTCGGTCGTGAACCGTTCGTTAAGCTGCGTGATGCTGTAAACGTCAACATTAGTTCAAGTGGCCGGGTACAGCTGCGCGAAACAGGTGTCATTGCTACTGAAACGCCATACAAAAATTTATGGGTTAGTCCATTACACGGTGATACCTTTGGCACCTTAAATGGTGAATTGGTCAAAATCAATCCGGTAGACTGGTCACATGAAAACCTAAATATTGAATTGAAAGGAAGTGTGAACTACCTGGTGGTAAATAATTTTATTATTATTTCCGATGCGCTTGCCCTGTATAAATATGACGGTGCAAGTGTGATTAAACTGACAATTGAAACTCCACCGGAACCGATGGCGCGTTTATCTTCTGGATCACTACTGGAAGGAACCTACACTGTTGCAATTGCCTGGTCTAAAGATGGCCGTGAATCAGGATTATCTTCAAGTGTAAGTCTAAATATTGAAGGCGGTATTGAACTGATCTTGCCGTATAACTACAGCGGTAATGCTGACCAGGCCGTGATTTACATGACTGAGCGTAATGGATCGGAACTGTTGAAGGTGGCGACTGTAGCCATTAATACGGTTACATTTACCATTAGCAGCGATAAGGACCTGACACGTGCTGCTCAGTTTCAGCACCTTTCACCGATGCGCCCTGGTAAGTTTTTAAAACTCTGGCGTGGTCGATTGCTGACTGCAGATAAAAATATGCTGTACTTTTCCCAGGCGTTAAACTTCCATTTGTGTGATGAACGCTATGACTATATTGCTTTGCCGCAACGTGTGACCTTTGTGGAGCCGGTTGAATCCGGTATTTGGGTTGGTCAATCTAATAGTGTGGTTTTTTTAAGTGGTTCCGATGTTAGAGATTTGCGCCTGGTGCAGACTGGTGCAAAGGCTCCGGTGCCTGGTACGGCTTTACGTGTCAATAGTGATTTGCTTGGGGAATTATCTGCAGGTTTGGAATCAATATTGTGGTTGGCTGAAAATGGTTACTGCATTGGTACGCCATCTGGAAATCTGATTGAAGCACATGCCAACACATTAAAAGGCATCACCGCGAAAGGTGGACAGTCTGTAAGGTTTGATGATCGAATTGTCACTGTTCTACATTAAGGACTGGTTTAACTAATCCGGTCATGACAATGGAAAATTTAAATAAAGACGCACTGTTAGGTGCATTAGCGCGTGGTGAATATAGCGAAGATGGCAATCAAATCACCTTTAATAAGCTCGGTGGCATCAGTTTTAAGGGTGAATACTTTGATCGTGTCAATGGTGGTGAATGGCAGCGCAATGAAAACCTGGTGGTGAACGAAGGGATTGCACATATCCTGAATGTGGCATTAGGTGCTAAGGCAAAAACTGCGAAATACTACTTGGCTTTATTTAGTGGTAGCACTGCACCTGCACCAACATGGACAGCAGCTAACTTTGCAGCAGTGGCAAGTGAAATTGTTAGTGGTACCGAAGGCTATACCAATGCCACACGTCCTGAATGGGTGCCTGTAGACACCAATGGTAATTCAATTGATAACATGGCAGCTGCAGCACAACTGACGATTGCAACATCAGGAACCTTAACCGTGACAGGTGCTGCACTACTCACCAACTCAACCAAAGGCGGCACCACAGGTACTCTCGTTTCTGCAAGCAAGTATGCGGTAGCGCGTACCTTCCAGAATGGTGACGTTTATGAAATTGGTTATCGCCTAAGCGCAACGGTGTAAAACATGACTAGTCCTATTCCTTATGGGCTGCATGTAATCAGCGGTGAACTCACTGATCAAGATACTGACCGTATCCTTTCAGAGATTCACCGCTTTCTTACTTATAAAGAAGCAGCTCAACTCGAAAACTTAAAGCAGGTTTATGATCTGCCGGATGGTGGTTACTTCATTGTTCAGCATTCCGGTGGTATATTTCGTGTTATTGCAGATAAGCAAGAACCTGAAAAATTAAAATTCATTAATGACGGCTTGGTGAAGCTGTATATCCCAATGTTTTTTAGTGGTGTGATTGAAACACCTATGGTGCGGCTAGGTGAAAAACTTAAACTTAAACTCACCGAAATTTGCCGCAATCGTTTATCGCGCTCACTAGATCGGGCAATTCCCAAAACGATTGAACTAGAACGCTTCAACATTGAACAAAACTACAAGTTCACTGAATTTATATCGCAAGCGAATGCCAATTTCCTGCAAACGCAATACCAGGCGCATAATCCAGGTTGGTATAGCGGCAGTATGGCTAAAATTCACCAGTTTGTCGGTGGGTATGGAAGGCAAGACTTTGACCAGTTACCGGAAGATGAGTTAGAGCGTATCCAATTCAAAATACCTGAAAAACTGTTGGTCGAGTTTGCAGAAAAATATAACAATGTACGACTGCCTGGTTATACCGGTGTACCACCAATCACCGGTGAATTTCAGTATAACTATCGCGCCCATAAAACTGATGCCGTAGCTTTCGATGATCAAAACCGGCCATGGCTAATTCGGGTAGCAGATAAGGTCTATGCTATGCCTTTACCGGTAATCCCTCTGACCGCAGATCCGGCATTTCACACCTATATCGAAGAAGAATACCAAGATGATGAACTTCTTGAAATTCTAGGCACCTTCAAGGCTATGCCAAGTGGAGAATCCTTCCCCGATGATCAGCAGGTGTTTCAGCAGTGGGTACGTGCCGGTGTCATTATTGAAATCTGTGATAACAGCATATTTAGAAATCATATCCCGATGTTTCCGGCATGTGGTTGGTCATTCAATAACCGTGGCAATATCGCCTACAACACAGCTTATAAATACAACAGTATTGGTATTATTGAATGCACCACTTTCCGTCTAAGCCTATCCATGGTGGGTAGCAAACACCACTACGGAACGGAGTCAGTTCAGGTATCAACTGAGTTAAGCGACAGCGAGAGGAACACCCTAAGCCGCTATTTATCCAAACTCAACTCAGCCCTGGGAAATGAAGGTGATTTGGCTAAGGTAATCAAATATAAGTTAAGACACATTAACCAGGCTGAAATCCTGTCACGTGCCAGTATAAATTTTGATGCGAAAATAGAAATTAACTATTGGGATCAGTACAGGTGCAATCCTATCGCCAATCATAGCGGTAAAATCATTGAGCTTTATCGAGGAAACCTATTTCACCCGGCTCGTCCAAAAGCACAGCCACAAATAAAATTTCCATACTATGAAGCAGGCTTGTGCATATCCTTTGACTTTTCACCACTGGAACCTGGACCAACTGCAAATTGTGACACCATCATGTATATCTATTTCGATAATGATTCGGTGAAGGTGGTGAAGTATTTTTATACTGAAAAGGATTTTACCAAGGAAATAGATACCGACTTTGATGCTTATATGACGGTAGGATCCTGGTACATGAATGAAACCGAAGGAAAATCCACAATCGCCGGGCATTTTTATCTGACCGATATTGATGATCGGGATGAAATTGCACCTACCGTAAAACGAACGACGGTAAAAGGCGAAGATAAGGGTTATGACAGCAAGCCCATGTTCTCTTATGATGCTCATTTCTGGCGACCAGGTACCATGTGGAGAAATCGCTACTTTACTCAACTTGTTAAAACTAAAACCACTATCGGAAAACAACTGTCACTGGCCGTACTGGTGCCGATGTTCAATCGGAGCACTGTACTCCATGCCAAAAAAGAATACTCGGCACGAATGGGTGAAAGTGAAAGATTAGAGCTGAATGCGATTGTAGATCCATATAGCTATCGCTATTGGACTCATGACAATATTTTTGCTTGGGCCGGCGGTTTGGAAAAAATGACAGGTACACCGTATCCGGTGAGTGGCAACCCGGTATGGGTAGAGATTGAAAAGTATGACCCACACCCAGGGAATGACTTTGCTAATAGTGGCCCTTGGGTAACCGGACTACCTGCTGACTACACCTGGTTGATTCATCCTAATGCAAATGAGTGGATTCATAGTGGTGGCGGTGGCCCACCAAAAGTAAATACTTACAGTAATAGTGCATGGGCGAATGATGTGCTTTCTGGTGATTTAAAATGGCCAATTGCGGAAAAGATCATTTCTTTGAGTACCAAAAAACCAGATGAACGCTACTTTCTTCCTTCACCTGATGAGTATGGTGAGGGGATGGCGCGTACAAGTAGTAGGGTTTTTCTTGGTCAGTCCGAGTATGTCAATATTAGCGAAACCAATGATGCAGGTTTTTGGAAATACACAGGATATTCCAACCTAGTTAGCCACAGCCGAGCATACCACTTTATCGGGGTGATCAATGAGTAATTATCGTGACGACACACAAGAAACGATTGTGTTGAGCTCAGAAGCATTTGGCAAAGTCACCTCGGGTGATGTGGAAAACTTCAAATTTACTGAAACCATACTCAGCAAGGTTCGACACAATGTAGAAGAAATCATCCGGCTAGGGGATGAGGATTTATCACGCCGTAAAGGACGGTTAGACAGTGAGCTTGGTTTCGCTGATCAGGTAATCCACTCTGTACGCAAATTTCAGCTGATTGAAGAAGCCTTTATCCTGGCTGACCATAGTTTTGTAAAACAATCTGAACTAATCACTGAGGATCTTGGCCTGGGCGAAGTGGAGCAGGTGAGTTATAAGACTGTACACATCGAGCCATTTAAAGTGGCCGATGCACATTTCACCTATAAAACTGCATTCCAAAGTATCAGTGACCGCCTTAAATTAAGCGATAGCCTACATGCCCTATCACGTTCCAGTGATCTGATTGAAGAAAGCCTAGTCCTGTCAGATAGCACACGTGACAAATTAAAAACCCTGATTGTTGAAACTTTAGGACTTGGCCAGGATCTTGAGCAATATAACCAGGTGGTTAGCCGGGTATCAGAAAGTTTTAAACTGCATGATCTAGCTGTACGAATTGTCAGTGACACGATTGAAGATACGATCCGGTTTGGTGATGAGTTTCAAAAATTATCCGATACGGTTGAACTGGTGGTTGAAAGCCTGGTGTTTTCAGATCAGGTATCAGGACAGCGGAAAGTACGAAGCCTGGCAGAATCCAGTTTAAGTTTTTCAGAATCCATTGAAGGCATTAAACGTGCTTCATCTAGTGTGAGCGAGTTGTTATTCCTGGATGATGAATACCACGACGGTAGAGAAATTATCGGAGCATGGACCGCAAAGGCCGATGGTTGGAACATGAGCCGCTATTATGATTTCCCTTATGAAGAATTGATTGTGATTAATGGCCGGCTTTATGGTGTGACAGATACCGGTATTGAAGAACTTAAACAAGGTGCCAGTATAGTCGCTGCACAGATCAAGACAGCAAGATTAGATCTAGGAGATGGTGGCTTAGTCCATCCAGAAAGCATGATCCTGGAATATAGCCTGGACGGTAATTTATCCGTTGATGTTGATACAACACAAAGCGGATACCTTCAAAAGTTTAATTATATTCTACAAAAAGAGCCAAGCGAATATTTAACCAATGGCCGTGTGGTCTTTGGTCGCGGTTTACGTGGCAGACACTTTGAATTTGCAGTCAATATTGAGGGATCTACAGCTTACATTAACGACATGGTTGTGAACATCACTAAAACAAAACGGAGAATTTAAACATGATTATCCCTACACTCAATGTCGTTGATCAGGCGATTTCCGAAGTTCAGGACAAGATGAAATACTTTGAAGGGCGCAGCAATCAGTTACTCGGAGAAA
Organism: Acinetobacter sp. WCHAc060033; assembly: GCF_004209125.1. Lineage (NCBI taxonomy): Bacteria > Pseudomonadati > Pseudomonadota > Gammaproteobacteria > Moraxellales > Moraxellaceae > Acinetobacter > Acinetobacter sp. WCHAc060033. The sequence goes on from NZ_SGSW01000010.1 coordinate 91,451, forward strand.
TGAGTAATGCCATGACGACGCTATCTAGTGTTACGGTTGAACCGGTGGGTAATGCACCAGAATTGCCACGTCCTGAGAATGCGCAATTTCCAACTATAGATATGCCAGATACGCCTGAATTAAATGTGACTGTACCTACACCACATTTATTAGATTTGGATATTGAAAAGCCGGCTGCACTTACATCTCCTGAAATTCCTAGTCTTGAGATCAATTTGCCTGATGCACCGATCATGCAGAATGAGATTGAGATTCCATCAGAGCTTACCAATTTTGCTTTACCTGAAATCGATACCAATATTGAAATCGGCACACTGCCACAACTCAGTTTAAGTGGACTTGACGTTGCACGAAACACAGTCAATATTGATGTTTCAGAGCTTTTAGGCGGCCTGGATTTATCTGATCTGAATTTACCCGAAGCACCTGAAAACCCAATCTTAAACTTTCCAACATTGCCAAGCCTGGGTAGTTTTGATTTGCCAGTGCGACCAGATATTGATATTGGCAGTGTAGAAATCCCTGACGCACCTGAAATTGTGTTGCCTGAAATTGGAGAGCTTCAAGCGATTACATTACCAATATATGAGCCAGAATCCTTACCGGTATTTGATGAATTGCCACCTGAATTTAGTGTAGAGCTACCTAGCGATATTGATAGCATTATGCACCAGGCCCAGGCAATTGCCGCAACGGACTATCAAAGTTACAACAAGGACAGCGCAATTCAGCCTTTAGTCGCTGAAATTCGTGCCTGGATGAATGGCACTGCTACCGGTACCGGCTTACCTTCAGAGATTGAAAATTCACTTTTCAATCGTGCACGTGAACGCAATAGTCGTGAAACCGAACGCGCAGTACAAGAGGTGATTGATCAGTGGGCCAGTCGCGGTTATAGCTTGCCACAGGGGTCCACCCAAAAGCAGATCGATGCCATCCGGGATGATGCACGTTTAAAAGCTGCGGATCTGAACCGTGACATTATGATCCAGTCTTTTGAAAAGCAGCTTGAACATATCCGATTTTTGACAGAACAAGGCATTGCCCTGGAACGATTAAAACAGGACCTATGGCTTGCCTATGTTAGCAATGTGATGGATGCAGCCAAGTTCCAAGTCGAGAGTAAACTTAGTCTATTCAATGCACAAATCTCGATTTTTAATGCACGTAATGATGCATTTAAATCCATGATTGACGTATATAAAACCAAGATTGAAGGCACCATTGCCAAGATCACCGCGTTTCGTTCCCAGGTCGATGCACAAGTGGCCATTGGCCAGATCAACCAACAGACCGTTGAAATCTTCAAGGCTAAGATCGATGCGGTTATGTCGAATGTGGATGTGTATAAAGCACTGATCCAAGGTGCAACTGCACGTGCTGACCTAGTGAAAAGTCACTTTGATGCCTATAAAACCGAAGTGCAAGCATACAGTGAGCAGGTCGGTGCAGAACGGATCAAGGTTGAAATGTTTGATTCACAGATCAAGGCCGAAGGTACCAAGGTTCAAGCCTATGAATCAATGGCACGTACTTATGCCACCACTATCGAAGGTCTTTCATCTAAAGCAAATATTAAGATGAAAGAAGGTGATATGAAGCTGGAAGCGGCACGTGTAAGAATTGCAGAGTTTCAGGCCAATACAGAATCGTATCGTGCATCAATGGATGCGCAGTCGAAGAAATTGCAGTTTGAAACAGAAGCATACACGGCTAATCTGGAAGCTATGAAGTCTCAGATTCAGCTTTCAATTGAAAAGATGAATACGCAAAGCAATATTGTGGAATCTAATTCACGTACACGAATCGCCTTAGCGGATGCCTTATCTAAGTATGCTGAAATGAAAATCCGTGTCGGTATTGCTAATTCGGATACCTTGTCACGCTTTGCTGATATGCGCTCACGTACTGCAATCGCCGTATCAGAAGCACATTCGCGTTATGCAGATCTGGCGTTAAGGACAACGATTGCCAATAGTGATATTTATAACCGCTATATTGAATCTCGTACACGTGTTGCCTTGGCCAATGCTGATACCCAGGCCAAATATGCTGACTTAAATTTGCGTACAAATCTGGCCTATGCAGATACTCAATCCAAATTTGCTGATATGAAAATGCGTACAGGCATCGCCAATGCAGAAACACAGGCGCGTTATGCTGATATGAATATTCGGACTAACTTGGCATATGCTGAAATGCAGATCAAAAAATATGAAGTTGATCTCAGCCATGCCATCAAGAAAGCCGAACTTGCAGCGGAAAGCATGAAAGGCATTGCACAGTTTAATGCTCAGATGGCCGCAGGTGCCATGTCAGCCATGCACGTATCTGCACAAATCAGCGGTAGTGGTTCAAGTTCAATTGGCTACAGTGCAACCGAATCTAAGGGTGAGAATAAAAACCATAACTATAGCTACTAACCAAAAATTAAGCTGCCTGTATGGCAGTGAAATGATATTCATATTTGAATATGTGTCATGTACTTTCTAAGCTACCTCTACGGCAGTAATTGAAATTTTAATTACCAAGATTTAGGTTTTCAATTACTGTTTGTATTTTATATTTCTTTAAATCCCCCTCTAAGGTTAGACTAAAAATCCTTTAAATCACAACATACATGGCATATATATGGGAGTTTGTCATGTACGGCTTAAAAAAACGTTCAAAGCAAGATGAAAATGGACTAATTCAAGGTGCAGGTACTGGCACTTCTGATGATATTAAAAAAAATGTTCCAGCAGGTAGCTATATTATGCCTGCTGATTCTACTCAGCAGATTGGTACCAATAATTTAAAAAATATGGGGAGTCCCACGCCAGTTAATCTCAGTAACGGTGAGTTCCAACTCTCGCCTGACCAAGTTCATTCGGTTGGTGTGCAAACTCTTGATGCCATGAAAGATCAGACACATATGCCTGTTAATCAACCTCAATTGGGTTTTAAGCCTGGTCAAAATAAACCTGAGTTATTTTTTGCAAATGGTGGACTGGTACCAAGTGCCTACCCAAGCGCAGATGATATTCGTCGTGCACAACAAAATAGAATTGGTGGGCCACAAATACGTGATGTATCTGGTATCACTCGTGATGTGAATAGATCTTTACCAAGCACAACAGTAAATACACCATCAACAACCAGCTCACCATCAGCAAGTCCAAGCAATCCAGCACCATCAGCAAGTCCAAGTAATCCAGCACCAACACAAGGTGGGGGCTTTGGCGCAAGGTTTAATTCATTGCGTCAAGGTATTAATCGTGCTGCAAATACTGGACTGGGTAAATTAGGTACAGTGGGTGCATTAGCAAGCACAGGTTTTGCAGTTGCAGATACACCAACGGAGCAGTATCGTGAGCGTTTTGGGTTGGGTGATTACAATCCTGAAGATTCCAACGGAATGCTCTTTGCTAAAGATTTAGGTGTTCGTGCATTGGGTGCTGCATCAGATTTGGGAAATGCAATGACACTGGGACAGGCTGGACGTTTGTATGCAGACAAACAACGTATTGCAAGTGAAGCAAAAGCAGCTCAACCTGAATTTAATGCTAAACAGAATAATCCAAATGCTGTTGTAAACAATCCATTTGGTAATAATAAAACACCACCTACTACACAAACACAGCCTGAAACCCAGACTACATTAAACTCTGTACAAAACTCTGATCCTTATGCTATTCAGCAAAAAGGAAACAGCTTTAGCTATGCTAATCCTGGTGCAGCAGCCCAAGCACGAGCAGATGGAGTTCGAGAAGGTGAAGGGCTAGGATTCAAAGTAAGACCAGTGAATGACCCTCGTGGGGTAGCAAATTTATTTGCCAATACTCAAGAAATGGGACCGACTGAACAACAGATTCAAAATGCAATCGCTCAACGTGAAATGAATTTAGGCTTGGGTATGCGAGGTTATGGTGGTCGCCCACGATTACCTGATGTTCGTACATCTGAACAAGAAGCGCAATTGCAAGCTGAAATTGCAAGAGTAAGCGCACCAATCCCAGGTTCAAAAGGATTAACAGCAAGTCAACGAAATCAAATTAATGATCTCCAAATGGGATATTCTAATCGAGCAAATGATGTTTATAAAACTGATGCGAACAACGTTGCTGCTTTACAGCGTGAAGCCATGGGGCAAGCTGGACAGAACTATCGTACAGAACTAAGTGAGCAAGGTACCAATAACCGCTTTAATGCAAATTTAGGTTTTGATGCACAAAAATTCCAAGCGACCAATGATTTAGCGAATCGAGAATTTAATCTTAATGCCACTGAAAAAGGTTTTGGCATTCGTAACTCAGCACGATTAGAGAAATTGTATGAACAATATGATTCTGCGAAATCGGATGAAGATCGTAAATCAATTCAGGAAAAAATTAATCGTTATGCAGGTAATAAAGCAGATACTGGTAAAGATCGTTATATGACTGTGGGTGGTGGTCAGGAATGGAATGACAAATCAGGTACTATGGTAAACAGACCACAACAGTTATTTGATACTCAGACACGGCAATTTGTTGATACGTCACCGGGGACTCCTCCACAACGAGCGGTGGGTACAATTTCAAAGGTAGGTGATAAGACTGCTGTTTGGGATGGTGAAAATTGGGTTCAGCAATAGAAATGACTATGTTGAGTATGAATTGCTCAACTAACAGCCGATAGGATATCTTGTATTTTCTACCCTCTAAAATAAAGTTCCTGCGAAATATCAGTAAGCAACTAGAGTTATTTCAATATTGAACATCACCCACAAATCAGATTGCTAATGTTTTTTTGGGTGATATTATGTGAAAAATTACGAAGTTAACGTAATACTTTATAAGTTATAGGATTTAAAAATTCGTATGAATTCTCTAGGCATTAGGGTTGAACCCAAAAAAGTTACTTTTGTAGTTATTGATTATAGAGATAGTGAGGCTGATATACTTAACGTCGAAACTATAAAGATACCATTGGCTTTAGACTTTCCAGCTAAATTAAAATATGTCCGAAATACCGTGCTTGATATTATTCGAGAATATGATATTCAAGTTGCAGGTATAAGAATTGCTGAAACAGTATCTGAAAATGTAAACATTAATCGGCTACATATTGAGGGTGTTATTCAAGAAGCATTTTCTAGTAGTAGTGTTAATAGTTATTTTACAGGTCAGCTAATGTCAATTTCAAAAAAACTTGATATTAATAAAGAACTTTATAGAGACTTATTAAAAAGTAAATCTCAATATGCGAAAATCAACAGATGGGCTTTATGTACCAATTCTGAAAGTAAAGAAGCTGCATTAGTAGGCTATGGAGCAGTACTATGATGTATCCATGTCAAAAAGCAATAGTATCATTTCAAAAAACTAGAGAAATTGGTGCTGAAGGTAAGAATTCAAAAGTTTATTTAGCCCATGATAAAAATATTGATGGGGAAGTGGTAATTAAAGAAATTGAATATCGAAAAGATGATGAGACAATTGTAGATCTAAACGATTTTTATGATGAGGCAAGAAAATTATTTAAAAGCTCTCATCCAAATGTTGTACAGCTTTATTATGCTTGTGAAGATGATAGAAATATCTATATAGCAATGCCATTTTATAAAAATGGGACTATTAAAAGTCTATTAGCTAAAAAACAATTAACTGCTAGGGAAGTGATTAAATATGCGGTTGAGTTTTTAAGTGGTTTGCATAATATACATTCGAAGGGATTAATTCATTTTGATATTAAACCAGATAATATAATGCTTTCAGATCGAAATGAAGCAATGGTATCTGATTTTGGGCTGACACAGTTAGTAAATGATGATGGAGTTGCATGGGTCTCATCAGTTTATACAAGAATTATTCCTCCTGAGTTTATAGATGGCTATTCTAAAGGGGATTTAAGCTTTGATAGAACTTTTGATATTTATCAAGTCGGAGTATCGCTTTATAGAATGTGTTGTGGGGATGCGGAGTTTTATAAACAATGGGATATGTTGGGTTCACAAGAAAATTTCATAAAATCTTTAAAAAATGGAACATTTCCTGACAGGGAAAAATATCTTCCCCACATTCCAGATAAGTTAAGAAAAGTTATTAATAAGTGTATGCATGTAGATAAAACTAAAAGATTTCAATCTGCTTTAGATGTTATCAATGCTATCGCAGATATCGACTCTAACCTCTTGGATTGGGAATATACAATTGGTAGTGATGATATAAAAAGATGGAAAAAAACAGATAAAAAGGGTAATTTATATGTATTAGAAGTTAGTATTGATGGCAAATCTACAGCTATGAAAACAACTTCCAATACAAGTCAGAGAGTTACTGACTACTGTATTAAAAATATAAGTGATGACGATATCGTTTCATTCTTAAATGGGATTGATTGATCATGAAGAATTTAAGTCATGTGCAGAAGGAGGTGGAAATGTTGAGTCGAAACAAGTTACTACCTCCTTTAAAGGTTGAAGGCTGTTCTAAAAATAAACCAGCTAAGTCTTCTAAGAGTTGCCATGACTTGAAGAATATAGATCTTTATAGCGGTGGTTATATACAGTTAAAAGACTAAATTTCTCAAACCACCTTAGGGTGGTTTTTTATCCCCTGTAAGGTTCGACCAAATTCTAAATAAAAACCATGATAGACGCATAAAATTAGGAGTGCGTCATGTCAGATCAAAACCAAATCGATTGGGAAAAAGGAACTATTCAAGAACCAAATCAGATAGATTGGGATAATGGTCAAATTTCACAACCTAAAGAAAAGAAAGATAAAGGTTTTCTTGGTCAAGCAAAAGATCATGCAGTTTCCTTTCTTGGCAAGGGTACGGTAGCTGTAGGTGAGTTAGCAGTCGGTCTAAGTGACATGATGTCCGATGGCGCCACAGGTAAAATACTTTCCGAAAAACTTGGTTACGACCCAAAAGCTGCCAAAAATGTAATGACAGGTTGGCAGTCTGAGCAATACCAACAACAATTAAAAGATTCTGCAAATATTGGCAATCGAAAAATTGAGGAAGGTGACGACTTCGCAACAAAGGTTGGTAAAAAATTCGACAATGCTGTTGATATAGCAAAAAATGCCATCAACAACCCATCACTTATCACAAATACCGTTGCTGAATCTTTACCTTCAATGCTAGCTGGTGGCGCATTAGGTCGTGCTTCAGGTATTGCTAATCCTATTGTTGCTGCTTCGGTTGGTGAGGGGCTTGGAATGGCAGGTAGCCAAGCTGAACAAATTCGCCAAGAAACAGTAGATGGACGCTTAACAGCAGACCAGTCTTTAGCAGGAGTAACAACAGGCGCACTTGGTGGCTTGATTGGTTTTGCTGGTGGTCGCCTTGCTCAAAAAATGGGGCTGGCTGATGTTGATACAGCCATGCAAACAGGACGTTTAACCACACAACAAGTAGGAGAGGAAATTGCGAAAACACCGATGAGTGCAATTCCAACTGCTGTGATCAAAGGTGCAATTTCAGAAGGCTTACTGGAAGAATTACCACAATCTGTAGCAGAACAAGTTTTACAAAACCTTGCGTTAAGTAAACCTTGGCATGATGAGATTGAAAATGCAGCTGTTATGGGAACTCTTGCAGGTATGGCAATGGGAGGGACGGTAAGTGGTGCAGGTAAAACAGGTGATTGGTTTGTTACTAGACACAACCCAACAATACAAGAGCTTTCAGAAAGACAACAACAAAAACAATGGAGTGAAGAAGATGCGGTATCACAACAGCGTTTGCAAGATTATTACAACCTAAGATCACAACAAGAACAAGAAAAAGTTTGGAATGCACAAGATGATGAGAAGTTTCTCGCTGATTTTTCCCATCATTTCAATAATGAAAACGGACGATTCCTTAATCAACCTACAGAAGAGATGGGTAATTTAGGGAATCAGATTGGTACAGGTGTTAATCCCAATTTACTTGGATTTAATCCGAACAATGATTCTGATGTACCAATTCAACCTAATCCACCCAATCCAGATGGTGGTGCACCGAGTGGGAATTATTTTGATACACCACAGTCATCTCAACCGCAGTTACCATCCCAGCAGATGGGTATTAATCCTAATGATGGCCCTATGTCATCTGCAGCGGCTTTGGCTGTAGATAGTGGAGTGACATCAACAGGATTATTAACTTACTCAGCTGAGCAGGAAGATGGTCAGCAATTAAGTTCTGTACCTACAGATTACCGTACTTTTTTGGGTGAAAGCCAACAGGCTGCGACGCAACCTGATTTATTGAGTTCTTTACAATCTCAGGAAAATAGCAACAGTGGTGCAGTTAGCAATAATACAAGTACAGCCACAGCATCTGATATTGAGACCGAAAAACTTGATTTAAATACACGTATTCAAGAGGCCCAACAAAAGTTTGATGCAGAAACAAGCGTGGCCCAAAAAGCCCAATTAAGACGTGAACTTAACAGTCTGAATGGTAAGTTAAAACAGGTAGAAACCCAAAAATTAAATGAACAACACAAACAAAAAATAGATGTTGTAGCGAATGAAGCTGCAACTAGTTCTGGTAATAATTTACCAGCACCTACACAAGCACAAATTGAAGCAGGCAATTATAAAAAAGGCCACATTAAGGTTCATGGTTTAGATATTGCTATTGAAAGTCCGCGTGGCTCCACACGTAGTGGTAAAAACCCTGATGGTAGTGACTGGTCGCACACGATGAGTGACCATTATGGTTATATCAAAAAAACCAAAGGGGCAGACCAAGAACAGTTAGATGTGTATGTAGGCAAGAACCCTGAATCAGAACGTGTCTTTATCGTTGATCAATTAAATCAAGATAATGATCAATTTGATGAGCATAAAATTATGCTTGGGTATCAAAGCCTAGAAGAGGCTGAGCAAGCGTATAAATCTAACTTTGATCCAGGATGGAAAGTTGGTCCTATTCGTTCATTATCAAAAGATGAGTTTAAAAGCTGGTTGGATAATGATGATACCGTGCGTCCAGTCAGTGAAAAAGTTCAGCCTAAATCAGATCGTATTGCTGATAAAAAGGAAGTTGTGACTACATCAACTGGACGTTCATTTGAGGTTCAGCATAAGTTAGTGGAAGCTGCTGATTTAATCACATCAAATAATCCTAATGGACAAATTAATCCTAATTATCCTCAAGAGTTACAACCAAGAGACCGTACTCGCGCTGCGTCACAAATGCAAATTACGGAAATTGCGAATCAGTTAAATCCATTATTGCTTGGTGAAAACCCGAACGCTTCTGATGGAGCACCAATTGTTTCAGTGGAAAACATTGTTGAAAGTGGTAATGGTCGTTCTATGGCGATTACTAAGGCATATATGGAAGGTAAGGCAGAGCATTATCGACAGTGGTTGAAAGAGCAGGGTTATAACACTGATGGTATGACAGCGCCTGTATTGGTACGTGAGCGTATTACACCAATGACTTCTGCAGAACGCATTGCTTATACAGGTGAGGCGAACCAACGCTCCACACTTGAGTTGAGCGATACTGAACAGGCGAAATCCGATGCTGCAAAATTAGGTTCTATTTTGCATCAGTTTTATGGTGGGGAAATTGACTCTGCACAGAATAGAAACTTTGTTAAATCCTATGTCAATGGAATTGCATCATCGAATGAGCGAGGTAGCTTATTAGGTGCAGATGGTGTTTTGACCCAAAAAGGTTTACGTCGTATTCAAGCATCCTTGGTTGCGCGTGCCTATGGTGATCAAACTCTAATTTCTGATTTGTTTGAAAGTTCTGACAGTAATATTAAGGCGATTGGTGGTGCCTTAATGGATGTTTCAGGGTTTTGGGCAAATATGCTTGAAATGATTGATCAGGGCGTCATCTCGAAAGATGTGGATATTACAGCTAACTTATTGGAAGCTGTAAATCTTATTAAAAAGGCCCGCAGAGAAGGTCGATCTGTTTTTGATTTAATGAATCAAAGTGATATTTTTTCAGGTGAAATTGATCAAGTTACACAAGACTTTCTAAGAATCTTTTACTCAGGTGATAAACTGACTCGTGCAAGAAGCCGTGAGAAAGTTGCTACTGCACTTAAATATTATATTGATAATGCACTTTCCACTAAGTCGGGTGTCAACTTGTTTGGTGAGAGTGACCCTTCAGGCGCAGAAATTTTAAGGACTACACATGAACAAGTCAGACGACAAGAAACTGAAAAGCAACAAGACATCTTCACTAGCCCGCAATCTAATGAACCAGACGCTGGCACAGTTGGCGGTGGACGATCAGGACGAGGAGCTATTGCAGGAAGTGAAACAGCGCAAGAACAATCAGAGCCTACAAAAGCCTTAAAGAAGACAGCTCCAACATCTGAAAAAGAAACGATTCAAGATTTTGGTGAAAAAATTGGTGGTGCTCGTAAAGATACTTCAGTGAAGACTGGCCCCAAAACCTCTGGCACTACTACAAAGGACAATCGTCCAACTTGGGCCAAGCGATTTGAGATTACTGAAATTGCTGCCTCAAGTAATCCAAATGAAGTTGGTAAATGGATTATCACGGATACAAGAAAAAAGGATTGGAAGGGGAATGCCAAGCAACTAGGCAAACAATTTTTTGATTCCCAAAAAGATGCTGAACTTGCACTACCAATTCTAGCTGTAGCTCAAAAGCATCGTGTGTGGGCTGCTGGAAAAGATAGCTTTTCTATCTATCGTGAAATTAGTGATCGGAAGCGCGTTAAAGTTGTCGAACAAGAATTTCAAACACGTGAAGATGCTATGAAATATATGGCAATCCATGCGATTGAAATTCTAGAAACCAATACAACTTTTGGGGAAATTGATCTTCCTCGACCTGAAAATACGGTAAGAAAAGGACTAGATCGCCGTAAAGGTGATGCTAAAGATGCTGATTTTATTCGTGTGTTTGGTTTCCGTGGTGTTGAATTTGGGAACTGGAATAATCAGTCAGAACGCCAAGAGCTATTAAATGATGCCTTTGATGGTCTCATGGACTTGGCTGAGATTTTAAATATCCCACCTGCAGCAATTAGCCTAAATGGGGAACTCGCTTTAGCGTTTGGCGCCAGAGGGCAAGGATTAAGTGGTGCAAAGGCGCACTATGAACCCGAACGTGCTGTGATTAACTTGACCAAATTGAATGGCGCAGGTTCATTAGCTCATGAATGGTGGCATGCATTAGATCACTATTTTGGTCGACAAGATGGCAAAGCCCCATCTGAATGGGTAACGAACGTGGATGGCAGTCGATCATTAAAGATTGCAAAACACTTTGAAGATATGAGCGTCACTTCTGGATTCTCTTATAAATCAAATGTTCGTGAAGATGTGCAAGAAGCCTATAAACAATTGGTACAGACAATTTTTAGAAAATCTGAAAACTATATTGAAGATACTGTTAAGGTTGAAAGCTTCGTTAGTTCTGCGAGAAACAACTTAAAAGATCAATTAGATAAGTTACGTGCTGATCTTAATCGTGAGCTTGATCCTAAATATTACAAGCGCTTTAACAAAGCTGCCTCAGCTGAACAGCTGGCTGAGTTTGATACGGTTGCTGAGTTATTACTTACAGGTACGGCACTTACTACGGAAATACGTCACAACAATAATAAGAATAGTCGAAATATATTTAGTGGTGCACGTTGGTCTAATGATGCCCTAGATAAATTAAGTGTGATTTATAAATCTGTCCGTGGTAGATCAGGGTTTAATGCTGAACAAAAGGGTGTACTAGACCGATTACGTCAATACATGAATACCTATGCCCAACGCCTCAAACTATTGGCAGAAGCTCAAAATGGTACAGAGAAAGCGAAAATGATACCAACGGATTTTGCTATGAACGCAAAAGAGTTAGATCAGGGACGCGGTACAGATTATTGGATTACTACTCCTGAAATGACAGCACGTGCATTCCAAGGGTATGTAGAAGATAAAATTTCTCAAAATAGTGGCTACAGTCCGTTTCTGAATTTTGGCCCTGAGAGTGCTGCGATTTTTACTCCATGGGGTTTTAAGCGACCATTTCCTACTGGTACAGAACGAAAAGCAATCAATGCAAAGTTTTCTGATTTGGTTGATACACTAAAAACAGAAGAAACAGAAACAGGGATTAAACTTTATAGTCGTGACAAATTAAAACCTGATAACGAGCGTAGAGATGCTTCACCATTAGACACGACCTTTACTCCCTTATCCGTTGTCAGTGCTACTCGTAGAGTCCTTTCTATTCTTCAACATCTCAAAATGTCCGCTACACAAGATGCGTCTTCTAGGGGGCGTATCAATGTCAGTCTTAATAATAGGATCGGGGTCAACAAAGTCGGGAATGTGAATTCCAATGGGTTTAGTGTTCAGGTTATTTCTAGTTTTAGCGATCTTCCGAAAGTCATACAAAATGATGCAACCTACAAAGATGAAAATGGCAAAACCCAAAATTATGATGTAAGCGGTGTTTGGCATGATGGCACGCTCTATGTGGTTGCTGATCAGGTTTATGGGGATAGCAATAAACAGCTTACTACATTTGATGCTTATGAGGAATTATTAACCCATGAAATTGTTGGGCATTTTGGTGTTCAAAAGCTATTTGGAAATGAGTATAAGACCAAATTTCAACAACTATTTAATGCTCTGGGTAAGCTTGAGGGTATTCGTAAAATAGCAAAAGATAATGGCGTGGATATGCAGCAATTTGAAAGTGCATATATTGAACCATACACTCAAGGTGTTAAAGATGAAATTTATACCGAATCAGATGTGCAACAAGCCTTGGTTGGAGAATTATTTGCTTTTGTTGCACAAAATGCTAAGTCACGTCCTTTTGTACGTCAAAAGCTAAAAGAAGTTATTGGATATATTCGTCAATGGTTCCGTGATCGTGGCTTTGATAAATTTCTTTCACGTTACAAAGACGCTGATTTAATGATGTTTTTATCAGAAGCTCGTAAGGCTGTAGTTGATCGAAGCTATTTTGGTAAATATAAAAATCAAGAATTTTCATCTAAGAACGATTCTGATACTCCACTTTATAGCCGTCGTACTAAGAGCAATTCAGGCTCTACAGTTCAGCAAGTAAGGGGTGTATTGATTGATCGCTTTGGTAAAGAGACCATTGATGAGCTTGAACGACAAGGTAAGCTTGAGATTATTCAGGATTATCAGGTTGAAGGTGTTGAGGGCTTCTATTACAACGGTAAAGCCGTACTCGTTGCATCGAATCTGACTAATGAAAGCACAGTACCAACATTCTTACATGAGTTGGGAGGTCACGCTGGTTTTCAAAATATGATGAACCAGAAACAATATAATGAATTGATGAATCAATTTAATAAATTAGTTGAGCAGGGTAATCCTGTTGCTTTAGCTGCAAAGATGCTTGCAGAACGTGAACAAGGCTCTGAACGTCAGCAGCTTGAATATTTACCATATTTATTAACCCTTTCATCTACTATGCAACAACGTAATGTGATTCAACGGAATGCACTGCAAAAGTTGATTAACAATATTGTTTCGTATGTAAAAGCATGGGTATTTGATAATTTTGGCATCAATCTTAATTTGAATCCTGATGATATGCTTGCATTATCAGAGCGTATGATTGGGCAAATTAAACATCAATCATCATTGGATTTAATTCGTCAAAAATATCATGGTACAAATCAATGGATGACAGCACCAAACGGTGCAAAGACACATCTTTCAGAACAACAATGGTTACAAGTCCGCACACCAGAATTTAAGAAATGGTTTGGTGATTGGGAAAATGATGCAGCAAATGCTTCACAGGTATTAGATGAAAATGGGGAGCCTAAGGTTGTTTATCATGGTACTGCCACCGAGTTTAATGAGTTTAAGCAAGGTCATGGATTATTGGGAGATGGCATTTACTTAACTGATAGTTTTGATACAGCAGATGTATACGCCAATATCCGTGGGGAAAATGGCTTTGTACTTCCATTATTTGTAAACATTCGGAATGCGTTCAAAACTACAGGTAATGTTTCACGTGATGAAGTTGTAGAAGCGACAACTTCTGGGAAATATCAGGGAATTGTTCATCAGTTTGAAAATCAAGAATATATTGTTGCGTTAGAGCCTAATCAAGTAAAAATGGCTGAGGGGAATAAAGGCACATTTAATAGTGAAAGTTCAGATATTAGATTTAGCCGTAGTTCTAACTATGATGATATTACCAATCGTATCGCTAATGGGTTTAAAAATTTGCCCAAAACAGGTGACTGGATTAATAAAAAAGGTGTCGATTGGTTGAAATTCGGCTTACAAGCTTTAAGTCGCCGACATTTAACTGAGATTTATGGAAAATTATTACCACCACTAAATAAATATAATGAACTTGCAGCTCAGATGGATGCTGATAAGAATGATATTGCTGCTGAAGCGGATAATATTGTACGTGAGTGGTCTAAATTAAAGGATGAAGAAGCTTTAGCAAATGTAATGCATGATGCAACTTTAGCTCAAATTGACCCTGCTAAACCATACCAACAGGGCGATAATAAAGTTAAATATCAACAATTACTCCATGCGTATAATAATTTATCCCCTGAAGCACAGGCAATGTATAAAAAGGCTCGAAATGCCTATAGTGGGCATTATGCCAAAGTTCGTGAAGCGATTAGAGAACGCATTTTGCGATCAGCTTTAAGCAGCCAGAAAAAAGCAGATTTATTGCAGAAAATAGAGGGTTCTTTTGGTCAAATTAAAGGTGTTTATTTTCCTTTAGCTCGTTTTGGTAAATACGTGGTGGTACTGCGTAACCAAAATGGTGAGGCTGAGGTTGTTAGTCGTGCTGAAACTAAAAATGAAGCTGAATCGGTTCGTGCAGAGTTAATAAAAAAATATCCACAATATAAGGCTGATGACGTAAAAAAAGATGCGGAGTTCAATGCAAGTCGTGACAGCGTTGGTCGTGGATTCATGTCTGATCTTTTTGATGAGGTGGGAAATTTGGGTTTGGATGCAAAATCACAAGCTGATTTTGAAGACACTCTAAGTCAATTATATCTATCATCTATGCCTGATTTATCCTGGGCAAAACATGGGATTCACCGTAAGGGTACAGCAGGCTTTAGCAATGATGCACGTCGGGCATTTGCACAACATATGTTTAGTGGTGCAAATTATTTAGGGAAGTTGCGTTATGGCGATCAATTGGCTCAACAACTTGATGAAATGAAAAAGTATTCTGAAGATCAATTTAAAAAAGGTGTTGGCTATGACCAGAATTCTGCTAATGATGTTATTGATGAAATGGAGAAACGTCATGAAAATTTAATGAATCCTAAAGGGTCTCCAATATCAAGTTTTCTCACAAGTGTTGGTTTCATGTATTACATGGGTTTATCACCTGCAGCTGCCATCGTCAACTTATCTCAAACAGCATTAGTTGCTTACCCGATTATGGGCGCAAAATGGGGGTTTGATAAAGCTGGTAAAGAGTTACTTAAAGCATCGTTAGATTTTGGTGTAGGCTTAAAAGATGGATACAAGACACCTGATTTAACAAGCATAAAAGGTTTTAAAAATACTATAGGTGGTGTTTATAACCCTGATATTGCCAAAAAATTACAAGGTGATGAGCTAGCTGCGTATGAAGAGGCTGTAAAGCGTGGTGTGATTGATGTTACGCAGGCTCATGATTTAGCAGGTATTGCTCAAGGTGAAGATAGTAAAGTGATGTGGTATTTCCGACCTGCTATGCGTTTGGCAAGTGGCATGTTCCATCATGCGGAGCGATTTAACCGTGAGGTTACTTTTATTGCAGCTTATCGTTTGGCTCGTCAGCATGTTAATTTGGATGGCTCAAAGTCAACCCACAGTGAAGCTTTTGAACAAGCAATGGATGCGGTATATAGAGGGCATTTTGATTACTCAGCAGGGAACCGAGCACGTTTTATGCAAGGTAATATTGCAAAAGTGGTATTACTATTTAAACAATATGCTCAGAATATGATTTATACCTTGGTACGCAATGCCCATCAGTCAATTTATGCGCTCGATCCTAAGGAACAAAAAGAGGCTCGTCGTGCTTTGGCTGGTATTTTGGGTATGACGACTTTGGCAGCTGGTGCAATTGGATTACCAATTACAGGAATGCTTTTCACTGCCTCTATTTTAATCGCAAAGAAAAGTAAACTCGGTTCTGCTGCATTTTTTGCGGCTTGGGCTGTGGCGTTCTTTGGTGCTGCGGATGGCGACGAGGAAGACCCTTATGAGTTGGAAATTGTAATCCGAAACTGGTTGGCAGATATTCATCCTAAGTTTGCTGATTTGGTATTTGGTGGGGCGCCACGAGTACTTACACCTGTAGACTTATCAGGTCGTGTGGGCTTAAATAACCTAATTATTCCTGACGTACAGGAAGGACTTGAAGGTGCAGATTGGGCAACTGCAATGCAATCTGCATTACTTGGACCAGTCGTAGGTATTAGCACAAGTACAGTAAAAGGCTTGCAACAAATTCAAGAAGGTGATTACGGTCGTGGTATAGAGACTATGCTGCCGATTTTTCTTAAAAATGCGATGAAGTCTTACCGTTATGCTGATGAGGGGGTGTTAACCAAAAATAAGGATGTGATTCATGATAAGGATGTCACAGGGGTTGAGTTATTTTCTCAAGCCATTGGTTTTTCACCGGCATCGGTAAGAACCTCATACGAGGGGCGGTCTGCGATTTTCCAATATAGAACTAAGCTGGAAGATCATCGACGTGAGTTGATGCGCAAGTGGGTGGTGGCTCGACAAGAAGATGACAGTGATGGCATGAATAAAGTATGGACTGAAATTTTGGAATTTAATGCAAAAACTGCCGAGAAAAATCCAAAGATGCGAATTAGTCGCATGAACCTTATGCAAAGCTATAAAGCTACTGAGCGTAAAGCAAAAGAAACTGGTGATGGAGGTGTATACCTTACTAAACGGCAGAAAGGTGCTGAGGAGCAAGGTGGGTTTGCGTTTAATCGTTAAAGGGAAAAGCCACCTTGCGGTGGCTTCAATTTTTTAATTACATTGCATTTGACCGCCGACATTTTGGCATGAGCCTCCAGTAGATGGAAAATATGTATCGCCTGCACCACGATTATAGCGTGTGCCATCTGAACCCCAACATCCTGCACCATCACAATTTGTTATGGTAGATGGTTGACGTTGTGGCATAGGTGCAGAGTAAGAGCTATTTGAATTGGAATAGCTATCACCACTCGATACATTTACACCATTCATTGCTGCTAGGGTTCTTAATTGGTTTGCGGTTAACTGACCATTTTGAGAACCTTTATATGGCGTACTAGCTTCCTGAATAATTTTTTGGCGCAATGCTTCATCTTCAGCAGAGCGTGTAGGCTGACGAGGCACAGTATAAGTATTTTGACGAGTGCCCTGATAGTGATTTACATACGTGTCAGGAATGGATGAATTAGAGCGATAAGTTTTTTTAGGTGCTGGTGTACTGGTTGTACCCAACGATCGTAAAGTTTCTATATTCTGTTGCTTAGCACCCTTAGGTGGTGGCTTACTGGAATAGGTAACATTACCTTTTGCATCAACCCATTTGTAAACCCCTGCATATAGATTTACTGGAATACACAGTAAAATAAATGTTGTAATTTTTAATACACTCATGCGCATCTCAAAGATAATAATTATATGAAATTACGATAGATTAATTTTAGAGCAGTATCAACCCCCTGTAAGGTTCGCTAAATAACCGCCTTTAAATAAAACTCTACGAAATAAAGTAGAGTTTTATTTCGGGGCAAGTTATGCAAGAAAACACAATTCCATGGATCATCAAAGTTGTGCCTGCCGTAGTGGGGGCTATTCTTGCCCTGGTATTAAGTGGTGACATTGATAAAAACGGAAAAATTCAAGTTTCTTTGGGTGTTATAGGCAAGTTTTTATTCAGCGTTTCAGTCAGCCTTTATGGCGGTTCAGCATTTATTGAATATTACGAATTATCAAAATATTCTCACATGGCTCAAGGCTTTGTGATGCTTATGTTTGCAGTTTTTGGATTATTAGGGATAGGCATTCTCTATCAGTCCATTGCACTGATGCAGGGTAAGCCTTTATCCGAGGTTATTAGTGAGGTCAAAGCTGCCTTTATTTCAATACTTAGTAATGGTAAAGGTGGGAAAAATTGATGAATACTCTTGATATTACACAACTTCAAAAAGCCGTTGGCGTGAAAGCTGATGGAATTCTTGGGCGTAATACTTTAACAGCTGTATTTCAAAAACTTGGTGCTAATCCTGCACGAGCTACTGAATTAGCATTAGCAGCAAATGTGCACTTAGAGACATATTCAATCAAGACGCAGTTACGCTTTTGTCATTTCTTTGCTCAACTTGCTCATGAAAGCGGAAATTTTCGCTATATGGAAGAAATCGCATCTGGTGCAGCTTATGAGGGGCGAAAAGACTTAGGTAATGTAAACAAAGGCGACGGTGTTCGTTATAAAGGTCGAGGACCAATCCAGTTAACTGGTCGAGCTAATTATCGTAAGTATGGTCAAGAACTTGGAATTGATTTTGAAAATAACCCTACAATTGTTGCGCTGCCAAGTGTTGGAATGCTTGTAGCTTGCAAATACTGGTCTGAAAATAACTTAAATGTATTTGCAGATTATGATGATGTAACCACGATTACTCGTCGTATTAATGGCGGTTTAAATGGCTTTGATGATCGTAAAAATAAACTTTCTATGATTAAAGGGTGGTTTAAATGATTGATGCCGTGTTAGGTAAATTTTACAAATACATCATTTTAGGCTTGATGATATTTATCTTTGGATATGTTTTTTATGCCAATTCTCTTGCTGGAAAATTGGCAAATGCTGAAAAAGTTAAAACTAAAGCAGTAGCTGATGCTATTAAGCCTTATCAAGATGCAATTGATCAGGCTCAAGAGGAAAAAGCCACCATTATGCAAACATGGTCAGCTAAAATTATAGAGGTTGAACAAAATGCAATTAAAAAAATACAAGATGCGAATGCTGCCGCTCGTAGTGCTGACTTGGCTGCTAGTGGGTTGTCAAAGCAACTCAGTGAAGCCAACAAACGTTTGTCCAGTGCTCCCAAGCAAACCATCATTAACTACACCATTGCCAACTCAGAATTACTCGAAAGTTGCACAACAGAATATACAAAAATGGCAGAAATTGCAGATGGACACGCAATTGATGTCAGGCGACTAAATGAAAGTTGGCCAGAACTAAATAAAACCCTCAATTGAGGGTTTTATATTATCTATTTAATTTCAAGGAATTTCCCAGATGGAGTCATTACATTTGATTTAATAAATGGAACTGTATCTCTCTTTGATTTTTCAAGTAGAAAATAATCCTCAATCTTATTGTTTATACTGTCTAAATATACAGCCTTTATATATATGTTCAGATCTTCTGTTTTAGGAGGGTTTAAAATATCATCGCGTGATGTGAATATAGCTGAAATATTAAGATTTTCACCAGGCCTAAATATGTCACTTTTATTATGTGGATAATCAAATTCTACTAAAATTTTTTCTTTTTTATTTGGTAAATAATCAAATTGCAAACTAAAAGAAGATGCACTGTTGTTATAGTTTTTAATATTAAAATCTATTGCTAAAGCAGGCTGTCCATTACTGTCATTCGATTTATAAAAGTCATCAATTTTTATAAAAAAAGTTGGTTTACTACTTCGAATCTTTGCTTTTTCATCGTCCTCATCTTTTTCACGCTGTTTAATGTATAGGTAAAATGCAAAAACAATAGAAGCTAATGTTCCAAAAGATCCTAAAAACGTTAAAGATAATGAAAGTGTCTCTTTAAAAGGTAACTCACTAATATTTTTTAGAGCATAACAGTAATAAAACCATGCACCAAATAGAGCAGTTATAATTAACAATATAATTATAGAGGTTAAAAAAGCATATAATTTATTTTTCATATCTGATCACTTTTTAATAAGGTTTGAAATATCGGCATCAAAATATTTAGTAATATCGAACCATTTTTCTATTTCTTTTTCCCATTTATACACACGTTCATTTTCAATTTTTAGTACATCTAACCCTTTGATGCTAAAGTGAGTCGTATCATTTGGAAGCTGTTCCCAATCAATAGCCCCATTATCATTAAACCAATTTTCCCAAGCATTTTGTATGTATGGGACCACAAAAGATTGTTGCACATCATTCCATGCAAATATGTTCTGTATCTTTGATTTTTCTTTATACATATCTTTAACACTTTTAGTTGGGCGAAATGATTTCATAAATCTTTCCAACTGTTCTTTAATAAAAGAAAATTCAGTATTTATAACGTCAGGTGTTTGAACTTGAGAATAAGCTTCCTCTGCATCCGCAATATCAGCAGCTGATACATACCTTTGTTTTAAAGCAAATTTAGAATAATTATCGTCATATTGTTGTCGGGCAAATTGAATAGCTGTCTGATAATCTAAACGTTCACCACGTTTTCTTAGGTTTACATACCGTTTAAGACTATTCCATGATGAATGTAATGTAATTGTTTGAAGTTGCGGTATCGTAAAGCCATCCTCTGCATAGCGTGTTGCAGCTTCATGGCGTAAATCATGGAACCTTAAATCTTCAATTCCATTTAAACGACATGCTCTACGAAAATAATCACTGACCGTCTGTACATTGACAGGCAATAAAAGCTCATCACTATAACCCAGCTCCAGCATTCTTTTTCGAGTAGAAGGTTCGAGTAATTCTTCAATAATGAGGAGGGCATTAGGCTCTAAATGGGCAAACTTATGATTTCCTTTAGAACCATCTGGATTTTTAACGTCTCTGATCTTCCACTGACTATTTTTTTTATCAAAATCATCTAAACGCATTTCACATAGTTCACCTTCACGACGACCTGTATAGATCGCAAGCCACATGACCAGGTGCATGGGAATGGCATTGCGAACTCGTTTCCAGCCTTTATAAAAGTGATTGGTCAGAATATGAAGTTCTTCTGATGTGATTAAACGATCACGTTCCTTTGATTTAGTAACAATACGAGCTTTTTTTAGACCGATCAGCGAATGTGACAATTCATTTTTTGCATGTGCAACATCTTCACCCCATACAAGTTCAGCATGGTTTAGAACCGATGAAATATGGGATAAATCTTTTAATGCAGTTGCTGGGGCAACTCCATCTATCATTTCAATTGGATTGCCTTTTCGTCGCTCAATGGCAAATGATGAGAAATCTTGACGTGAAAGGGTATAAGCATCTTTATGGGCAATATCATAATTACATATATTTTTTAGTGCTGCAGTTTTGGTATCAGCAAATTCATCACTAATTTCATCTAAATATTGAGTGATGAATTGTTCTAAAGTTTTTGACACAACCTTAGCTTCTGGATTTAGAATAGCAGGATTAACCAGAATCTCTGCTTCAAGTCGCTTAATCCATTCTTTGGCTAATGACTCTTTTGCAAAAGTTCTTGTTTTAATAAATGGTGGTAAGCCTTTACGAGTTATTCGTATTTGAGCTCTGTATCGAGTTTTACCATCTGCTGTAGTTCGTTCTGCAATTGTTCCCATATTTACGCCATAAAGTTGGATTTACGCCACAAGGGTGATTATGGCGCAAATAAGGCGTAAAGAATAGTTAAGAATGATTGAAAATGATGTAAAACCTTTGAGAATATGGGAAAGTGAAAATTGTGTAAAAACAACGTAATTGCAGAATTGTTTGATAAATCAAAGCATTCCCCTATTTTTGTCGCCCCGATGGCAGGTGTGACTGATCGTCCATTTAGAACACTGTGTAAATACTTTGGCGCTGGGCATGCGGTCAGTGAAATGATGACCTCTGATCAAACTTTACGTATGACCAAAAAAAGTTTGTATCGTGCTAATTTTGATGGTGAACTTGCCCCAATTTCAGCGCAAATTGCAGGTTCAGAACCTGAACAACTGGCCGAGGCGGCACGCTATCAAGTCGCCAATGGTGCGCAGATTGTCGATATCAATATGGGCTGTCCTGCCAAAAAAGTCTGCAATAAACTCGCAGGCTCGGCACTGCTTAAAGATGAAGATTTAGTTGCACGCATTTTGGACACAGTAGTTGCTGCGGTGGATGTTCCTGTGACATTAAAAACCCGATTGGGCTTTTTAAATGGTCATGAAAATATTATGCGAGTTGCCAAACGAGCAGAAGAAGCAGGCATTGCAGCGCTCGCTTTGCATGGACGTACTCGTGAAGATATGTATTTAAATACAGCACGTTATAGTTTGATTAAAGAAGTCAAAAGCATGTTGTCGATCCCTGTGATTGCCAATGGTGATATCGACAGTCCTGAAAAAGCCAAATATGTGTTGGATTATACAGGTGCTGATGCGGTGATGATTGGGCGTGCAGCTCAAGGTCGTCCGTGGATTTTTCGTGAAATTGATCATTATTTAAAAACAGGTGAACATTTAGCTGCACCTGATATTCAAGAAGTGAAAGATGTCTTACTTGGGCATTTAGCTGAGTTGTATCAGTTCTATGGTGAATACTCAGGTTGTCGCATCGCTCGAAAACATATTGCGTGGTATACCAAAGGTTTACGATCAAGCAATGAGTTCCGTCAAAATATGTATAAAGTTGAAAGCACGATTGAGCAAGCTAAGGTGGTTGAGGACTATTTTAATCACTTGCTGGATCAAGGAAATATCATGAGTGATGTGCAAGTGGAACAAGTAAATTTGTTAGAAACAAAATGAGTGGTGGATGAGATCTGATTTTAGCAGATGTGATTTGAGGAATAGTTGTGTGAAAATGAAAGTGAATTGTCTTTTAGGTGATTCATAATCAAAAGGAAAAGTCATGGAACAACAATTATTACTTATGGCTCAATACAATATTTGGGCAACAAATCGACTTTGTCTTCATCTGGAACATGTTTCTGATGAAGATTTCTACAAAGATATAGGTCTTTATTTTAAAAGTATATTTGGTACGGTCAATCACTTATTATTAGGTGAGCATTATTTATGGTATCCACGCTTTGCTGAAGGGATTTCGCCTGCGCTAAAATTGACAGATATTGTTGAGCCAAGCAAAGAGAAGTGTCTTTTACAACTACAACAAAAGTCTTATCAATGGATCGCTTTTATTGAGTCTTTAACTCAGCCACGTTTAGATGGGCTTTTAACCTATAGACGGGTCAATGGAGAAGAATTGAGTTTGCCTTTTGCAGCAACATTGATGCATGTTTTTAATCATGGTACCCATCACTGCGGGCAGATCACCGTAGCGATGACCGCTTTAGGTTATGAATGTCCTGAGCTGGATTTGGTGTATATGCTTTCTGAAAATCAGCGAAGCAAATAGACGTTATTGTAACAACGTCTATTTGAGATTTACTATGTTGGATTTAAGCGTGATTCATTTCCACAACCAATTGATTAATCAAATCAGGTGCTTCAAGTTGTCGAATTTGTGCCACATTTGAACCTGCCCAGAAAGCACCATAACCCACATCGTCATTTTTTAAGGCTAAAGCATTTAATTGTTTAGCTAGGTCATAAGCGTATGGATAGGGCGCAGAATCGGGACGATTTGCTTGATCAATTTCAGCTTGCCAATGATTAATTAGACCACGAGCTGGTCGACCTGAAATTGTTGCTGTTATTTGAGTAATGGGTTGGTCGAATAGGGCTTGGCGATACGCTATATTGGCATTTGATGATTTACATTGAACAAATGCTGTACCGAGTTGAACCGCATCAGCGCCCATTTTCATCACAGCTTTTGCTTGTGCACCATTCATTATTCCGCCTGCTGCAATGACAGGTAATGAACAGTGACGTTTAATCAATTGAACGAGGTCAGCTGTTTTAATTGCGCCATCAATATTTGCATTAAAAATACCACGATGACCGCCCGCTTCAGTACCTTGAGCAACAATAATATCAATACCCGCAGCTTCTATTGATTTCGCTTCAATTAAATTGGTTGCTGAAACCATAGTAATAATACCAGCATCTTGTAATTTTTTTATTTGATTGCTGTGCGGAATCCCAAAATGAAAACTTACTGCTTTGGGTTTTGTTTCTAAACAAAGATTTAAATAATCATCATTGTCTTTAAAACTTGGATAAATACATTTCAACTCAGTAGGTGGTGTCGCACCAAATTTTTCAAATTCAGGTTTTAAATAATTAATCCAATTTTGATTGGCTTCGACATCTGTTGGACATGATTCGTGGCAAAAAAAGTTAAGCTGAAATGGTCGATCAGTTAGTGCTTGCGTCGCTAAAATTTGTTGTCTCGCTGTTTCAACCGAATTTGCGCCTAGACCCAATGAGCCTAAAGCACCTTGATTGGAAACTTCAGCAGCTAATTCAGGAGTCGAAACACCTGCCATAGGCGCGAGCAAGATCGGATGTTTAATTCCTAATTGGTTTAGTAGCGACATACTTTAACTCCTTCAGTTTGATTTAACTTTGCCGAAGCTTTTAACAATAAGCAAATTATGTTCAATATTTATTAAT
>NZ_SGSW01000100.1:0-4168 GCF_004209125.1 Acinetobacter sp. WCHAc060033
TCTACGGCACGTTTGAAGGCGCGCTGAAAGGTCTGGTCATACATGTGATGGCGACGCACGACACCGCTCCGTGGATCGGTCGAATGCGTGTGCTGCGCAAAAACCCAGAACCACGGCCAGGAATGCCCGGCGCGCGGATACTTCCGCTCAAGGGCGTCGGGAAGCGCAACGCCGCTGCGGCCCTCGGCCTGGTCCTTCAGCCACCATGCCCGTGCACGCGACAGCTGCTCGCGCAGGCTGGGTGCCAAGCTCTCGGGTAACATCAAGGCCCGATCCTTGGAGCCCTTGCCCTCCCGCACGATGATCGTGCCGTGATCGAAATCCAGATCCTTGACCCGCAGTTGCAAACCCTCACTGATCCGCATGCCCGTTCCATACAGAAGCTGGGCGAACAAACGATGCTCGCCTTCCAGAAAACCGAGGATGCGAACCACTTCATCCGGGGTCAGCACCACCGGCAAGCGCCGCGACGGCCGAGGTCTTCCGATCTCCTGAAGCCAGGGCAGATCCGTGCACAGCACCTTGCCGTAGAAGAACAGCAAGGCCGCCAATGCCTGACGATGCGTGGAGACCGAAACCTTGCGCTCGTTCGCCAGCCAGGACAGAAATGCCTCGACTTCGCTGCTGCCCAAGGTTGCCGGGTGACGCACACCGTGGAAACGGATGAAGGCACGAACCCAGTGGACATAAGCCTGTTCGGTTGGTAAGCTGTAATGCAAGTAGCGTATGCGCTCACGCAACTGGTCCAGAACCTTGACCGAACGCAGCGGTGGTAACGGCGCAGTGGCGGTTTTCATGGCTTGTTATGACTGTTTTTTTGTACAGTCTATGCCTCGGGCATCCAAGCAGCAAGCGCGTTACGCCGTGGGTCGATGTTTGATGTTATGGAGCAGCAACGATGTTACGCAGCAGGGCAGTCGCCCTAAAACAAAGTTATGCAGCCAAATCCCAACAATTAAGGGTCTTAAAATGGTAAAAGATTGGATTCCCATCTCTCATGATAATTACAAGCAGGTGCAAGGACCGTTCTATCATGGAACCAAAGCCAATTTGGCGATTGGTGACTTGCTAACCACAGGGTTCATCTCTCATTTCGAGGACGGTCGTATTCTTAAGCACATCTACTTTTCAGCCTTGATGGAGCCAGCAGTTTGGGGAGCTGAACTTGCTATGTCACTGTCTGGCCTCGAGGGTCGCGGCTACATATACATAGTTGAGCCAACAGGACCGTTCGAAGACGATCCGAATCTTACGAACAAAAGATTTCCCGGTAATCCAACACAGTCCTATAGAACCTGCGAACCCTTGAGAATTGTTGGCGTTGTTGAAGACTGGGAGGGGCATCCTGTTGAATTAATAAGGGGAATGTTGGATTCGTTGGAGGACTTAAAGCGCCGTGGTTTACACGTCATTGAAGACTAGTCCTTTGCATAACAAAGCCATCAAACCGGACGCCAGAGATTCCGCGCCTGTTGCGCATGGCTTCGCCATTTTATGCGCAATAGGCGCGCCACCCTGTCGCCGTTTATGGCGGCGTTAGGCATCACAAAGTACAGCATCGTGACCAACAGCAACGATTCCGTCACACTGCGCCTCATGACTGAGCATGACCTTGCGATGCTCTATGAGTGGCTAAATCGATCTCATATCGTCGAGTGGTGGGGCGGAGAAGAAGCACGCCCGACACTTGCTGACGTACAGGAACAGTACTTGCCAAGCGTTTTAGCGCAAGAGTCCGTCACTCCATACATTGCAATGCTGAATGGAGAGCCGATTGGGTATGCCCAGTCGTACGTTGCTCTTGGAAGCGGGGACGGATGGTGGGAAGAAGAAACCGATCCAGGAGTACGCGGAATAGACCAGTCACTGGCGAATGCATCACAACTGGGCAAAGGCTTGGGAACCAAGCTGGTTCGAGCTCTGGTTGAGTTGCTGTTCAATGATCCCGAGGTCACCAAGATCCAAACGGACCCGTCGCCGAGCAACTTGCGAGCGATCCGATGCTACGAGAAAGCGGGGTTTGAGAGGCAAGGTACCGTAACCACCCCAGATGGTCCAGCCGTGTACATGGTTCAAACACGCCAGGCATTCGAGCGAACACGCAGTGATGCCTAACCCTTCCATCGAGGGGGACGTCCAAGGGCTGGCGCCCTTGGCCGCCCCTCATGTCAAACGTTAGATGCACTAAGCACATAATTGCTCACAGCCAAACTATCAGGTCAAGTCTGCTTTTATTATTTTTAAGCGTGCATAATAAGCCCTACACAAATTGGGAGATATATCATGAAAGGCTGGCTTTTTCTTGTTATCGCAATAGTTGGCGAAGTAATCGCAACATCCGCATTAAAATCTAGCGAGGGCTTTACTAAGCTTGCCCCTTCCGCCGTTGTCATAATCGGTTATGGCATCGCATTTTATTTTCTTTCTCTGGTTCTGAAATCCATCCCTGTCGGTGTTGCTTATGCAGTCTGGTCGGGACTCGGCGTCGTCATAATTACAGCCATTGCCTGGTTGCTTCATGGGCAAAAGCTTGATGCGTGGGGCTTTGTAGGTATGGGGCTCATAATTGCTGCCTTTTTGCTCGCCCGATCCCCATCGTGGAAGTCGCTGCGGAGGCCGACGCCATGGTGACGGTGTTCGGCATTCTGAATCTCACCGAGGACTCCTTCTTCGATGAGAGCCGGCGGCTAGACCCCGCCGGCGCTGTCACCGCGGCGATCGAAATGCTGCGAGTCGGATCAGACGTCGTGGATGTCGGACCGGCCGCCAGCCATCCGGACGCGAGGCCTGTATCGCCGGCCGATGAGATCAGACGTATTGCGCCGCTCTTAGACGCCCTGTCCGATCAGATGCACCGTGTTTCAATCGACAGCTTCCAACCGGAAACCCAGCGCTATGCGCTCAAGCGCGGCGTGGGCTACCTGAACGATATCCAAGGATTTCCTGACCCTGCGCTCTATCCCGATATTGCTGAGGCGGACTGCAGGCTGGTGGTTATGCACTCAGCGCAGCGGGATGGCATCGCCACCCGCACCGGTCACCTTCGACCCGAAGACGCGCTCGACGAGATTGTGCGGTTCTTCGAGGCGCGGGTTTCCGCCTTGCGACGGAGCGGGGTCGCTGCCGACCGGCTCATCCTCGATCCGGGGATGGGATTTTTCTTGAGCCCCGCACCGGAAACATCGCTGCACGTGCTGTCGAACCTTCAAAAGCTGAAGTCGGCGTTGGGGCTTCCGCTATTGGTCTCGGTGTCGCGGAAATCCTTCTTGGGCGCCACCGTTGGCCTTCCTGTAAAGGATCTGGGTCCAGCGAGCCTTGCGGCGGAACTTCACGCGATCGGCAATGGCGCTGACTACGTCCGCACCCACGCGCCTGGAGATCTGCGAAGCGCAATCACCTTCTCGGAAACCCTCGCGAAATTTCGCAGTCGCGACGCCAGAGACCGAGGGTTAGATCATGCCTAGCATTCACCTTCCGGCCGCCCGCTAGCGGACCCTGGTCAGGTTCCGCGAAGGTGGGCGCAGACATGCTGGGCTCGTCAGGATCAAACTGCACTATGAGGCGGCGGTTCATACCGCGCCAGGGGAGCGAATGGACAGCGAGGAGCCTCCGAACGTTCGGGTCGCCTGCTCGGGTGATATCGACGAGGTTGTGCGGCTGATGCACGACGCTGCGGCGTGGATGTCCGCCAAGGGAACGCCCGCCTGGGACGTCGCGCGGATCGACCGGACATTCGCGGAGACCTTCGTCCTGAGATCCGAGCTCCTAGTCGCGAGTTGCAGCGACGGCATCGTCGGCTGTTGCACCTTGTCGGCCGAGGATCCCGAGTTCTGGCCCGACGCCCTCAAGGGGGAGGCCGCATATCTGCACAAGCTCGCGGTGCGACGGACACATGCGGGCCGGGGTGTCAGCTCCGCGCTGATCGAGGCTTGCCGCCATGCCGCGCGAACGCAGGGGTGCGCCAAGCTGCGGCTCGACTGCCACCCGAACCTGCGTGGCCTATACGAGCGGCTCGGATTCACCCACGTCGACACTTTCAATCCCGGCTGGGATCCAACCTTCATCGCAGAACGCCTAGAACTCGAAATCTAACGTCCGTTCGGGCATCGAGGTCCATGTCGGGGTGGGACGGGCCCGTGGCTTCAAGATCACTTGCAGTCCGACCGCG
>NZ_SGSW01000101.1:0-3996 GCF_004209125.1 Acinetobacter sp. WCHAc060033
TCTTCACCCAATAAATAATCAAGGCAACCTTTTGATAAACCCGAACCATGTCGAAAAAAATCAACGATCATCTGGACGTAACTCCCGAAGCTGTTGATCAATTGAAATCAATAAATGAAGTAACTTCACTTTGTCAAAAGTACCTACCCCTGCAATATCGGTATTCACGGCTTTGGCAATCTGATTCACGTTATTACCAATTCGACCAAGTTCTAAAATTAACACTCGCTCTGTCTTGCTATACGAAGATTCAACAACCTTTGTTGCTTTAATTTTTTGGTCATCATCTGCTTTGGAATTATGAATTTTAGTCGCTTTCTCTACTGCTGCTTGTCTAAGTAACTTTGCAATCGAACCATAAGGATTATTTGAATCAAGCAATTGATATTCTGATTCAGAAAGTCTGACTTTAAAGGTTCTCTCTCGAACAGCTTTACCTTGCTTATTCTCTTGTTGTTCATGTCCTGACATTTCAATCTACCCTGCTTTGGCTTTTGTAAGCTTTAAATTGGAAAATCTTTGATTTTTCTGTTTAAAGCTTTTCGGGGGTATCGGGGGTGAAGCCCCTGATCAAGGTCACAGACTATCACTGTTTAACGAAGTTAAATAGGGGTAGCTGTGTATCCTTGCTTATTTAAAAATGGACAAAGTTGTTATATGAAAATTAAATCAATTGACGCGGTATATAAACTCTAGGAAGTATTGGCATAAATCTTGTAAAACAAAATGCTCTCAACTCTCTTTCAACGTCCCCACATCCCTCGCTTTGCTCGGGCTGATGGTGAACGTTGAGAGAGTTTCGGCAATACTTTCCCTAAGGGTCGCTGATTCAAAATCAACATCCCTTAAGTATTGCCGATTAACCTGTAATTGGGCTGACGGAGCCACGCATCGGTCGTATCCGCACATGGTTTTGCTGACCATGCAGACAAGGACTAAAGGTTTTGCACCTTCTCCCACGCGCTCCCTGTCGAAGTATGGTGGTATCTCTGCGAGGATTGCTCCAACATGCAACTTAACCAACCTATACAACTACTTCCAACGCTCCGCCTATGTGAGATCCCCTGTAAGCGGTTTAGCCTTACGACTATCGCTACGATGCACCAGTGACACTTATTCCCTCCACATGCACCGCATATCTTCCTTTAAAAAGGGCGCACAGAAGTAGATAAAGCTCGACCGTTAGGTGCTTATTTGATGATTTAAACTGCTGAATTAACGAAGGACTTCAAATTGAGGCTTGTCAAACTGTTCTAATTCTTTAAAATAGATAGTGGTACTAGCCTTTAAGGTGAATATCAGTATGAGTTGCAAGCTCTGCCGATCTTTCGTTAATTGATGTTGCAAGCATCAAATAACTGTACCCACTGAATTTAATGGAAAAGCCCAATAACTTGCAAGAGTTATTGGGCTTTTCCTTTAAATATTGTAAGATTTATTTTTACATTAATAGTTAAAAGAGCTACTGTGCGTAAAATTAGAAACCCAGAAAAAGTAACAAAAACTTATCAAGTCAATGCATTCTCTTCTAATGAAAAATCTTTACCACAAAATTTTGGCGAACTAGTTAATCTTATTCATCTAGATATTTTTCGCTTTGATAATTTAGAAGAAATACCCAAAGAGATCGAAAATTTACATAAGTTAGAAATCTTAGAGATTACAAACTGTCCCAATCTTAAATCCCTGCCAGAGAATATTGGGAATTTAAAAAATTTAAAAAGTCTTAGCCTAAACTTAAAAAATTTAGAATATATTCCTGAAAGTATTGGTAATTTAGCAAATCTTGAATCTCTTCATCTTAACTTACCAAATCTTAAATCTTTGCCAGAGAACATTGGTAATTTAAAAAGCTTAAAAAATCTTAGCCTAGACTTAGAAAGCTTAGAATATATTCCTGAAAGTATTGGTAATCTAGAAAATCTAGAGTATTTAGATCTTCATTCATTAACATTGAATACCTTACCAAATACTATTGGCAACTTAAAAGCACTTAAGAGTCTTGAAATTAATGAAACAGATTTAAAAGAACTCCCTGAAAGTATTGGTAATCTAGAAAATTTAGAAGTACTAAATATACTATTATCATATGATATAAACGAACTACCTAATAGTGTTACTAACCTTAAGAATTTGAAGGAACTATACGTCGACCTTGATGATGTTAATGTGCCTGATTCAGTAAAACATTTAGTGGTACTTGATGATGACTAAAAATTTAGTAACTATATAAAGTTAATTTAATACTCGCATTACATCCCAAAATCCATGCCCCGATCTCGCTTAAGTTGGGGCTTGTCCATTTCCTTTTTTAATTCCTTCATTTGGACGAGATTTTTTTCAATATCTCGGATGTTTCGAGCAAATTCTGCTGAGCTTTGGCTACTTCTGACGAGACTGAATGCTGTATGGTTGAGATTCTCTCCAGAACTTCTTCGTTGTTCGCTGTAATCTGGCTCATCTCTCGGACTTTGCCATTGATCTGCTCGGTATAGCTTGCTGTACTGCATTCTAGCTCGTGAAATTGTGTCTGTATTGTCGCTAATGATTTCTGTGCTTGCTGTAAGCTCTGCTGATCGCTCCCGATTGCTTTTGATTGCGCTGACAAGGCTTGGATAATCTTGGTTTGCATTGTGTCTAAAGCTTGCTGTTGCTTCTGCAATTGCGATTGTTGTTGCATTAATTGTTGCTGTTGTTCTTCGATGATTCTCAATAATTGCGTTTCTAATTCGGTCATCGTTTAGTACCCCATTGGAATCATGTAACCGTTCTGCCATTCCCCTGCATTCTTGTTGATCTGAATACAGAGACGTTGTGCTTTGCTGTCTGGTCGCTTGCATGTGCTGATCGTCAAACTGCCTCCCGATCGGTTCAAATGGTCGACCCTCATTTGCTTCTCGTTGATCACTGTATTTAGCGTCTGCATCTCGCTGTACTTGTTTTTGGTGACGAGACCAAGCGAGAAAATTGCTATAAGCAAAATAACTGCTGCTGAAATCAGTCCCATATTCAAAATGGTAAGTTTTTTCTGTACCGCTTGATTCTGGGCTTGTTGTTCTTGGCTCTGTATTTGCTCGTTTAATTTCGTTAAATGGCTCAATTTCGATTGCAGCAAGGTTTGATACTGGCTTAACTGCTTCTCGACCGTCTGGGCGTTGTTTTGAATGCTCTGGGCGATTCTCTCGTCCGACTGTTGGATAGCGGTCGCAGTGATATTGGCTCTTGTGTTCAAGCTGTCTCTGATAGTCTGTGACGTTTGCTCGATACCGCTCAGAAGTTGTTCCTCTGTATTCTTCAATTCGTTGTTGTACTTCTTGTCGATATTCGCCAGTAGCTCTAAAGCCTTGCTCATAAATCTCGCCCTCTAAACGGATGGGACGTTTTGCGCCCTCATACGGGTTTTCAATGGATATGGAGTTTTTTACTTGTCGAGTAACATTGATTTGATTCGATTCAAGCCATTGCACCAATTCTTGCCGATCGGCAACTTCCCCATTAGAAATCGCTCGGTAAACACGTTGATGTAACTGCGCTTTAAAATCCTTAATATCTTTCGGTAAATTCTTTTTATTTAAAAATAGCTGTCGATGCTCAGGATCATCGGGGTCATACAATGAATGTTCGGTATTGATGATCTGCTTAAATAGATCGACTCGATCTAAATCGACTGGCGCATAGAATGGCTGTAGACGTTTGCCTGTTGAAAGCTCAACATTGGGAATCACAAAATTAAGCTCAAGCCTTGTCTCACCTGTGTCCTGATTAATTTTGTCTTGGTGCTGCACCCATAAAATTTGATATTGGTCTTTATCTAGTCCTGGAAATAAACATTCCTCAAAATTTTGCATGATTTTCTGTTTATCCTGGTCAGATAAATCATGCTCATAAAAGGACAAACAACCACTAGTATATTTTTTGGCAAAAGGACTGCTATCAATCAATTGCGCTGTCAGTTTTACATCACCACTCAGCACTTGTGCATGTTCACGCTCTTGA
>NZ_SGSW01000102.1:0-3907 GCF_004209125.1 Acinetobacter sp. WCHAc060033
TATTAGACTCAAAAGTTTAACTATTAGTAACGTTTAAGTCTTACTGAAGTTTAAGTCTTACTAAAATTTAACAAACACTATTTTGTGAAAATATTTAATCGAGCTGAGATAAAATGATGAATATCAATGATGTTCATCATCTTTTTTTGATTTTATGATTTATCGTGTTTTTGAGTGATCTACTAACATCAGTTCGATAAGTTATTTTAATAATTTCAGTAGGGTAAGATTTTTTGTAAGGTTCATTGTGACGGAGTCTTATCGGTTTTGTGCATATATTAGGATTAGCCTTCGGTTCGACCACACTCTTACGAAACGATGTTTCTCATTCGGCAAAATGAGCAGTGAAACTGCGCAAGGAAACCATCTTGCGAAGCTTTGCTTCCCACCGCAGAACTCGACAGCTACCGAAATATATCAAGATTATCGCAAAAACATTAACTTATAAATCTTGCGCCATGACTGGCTCATGCCTCAAACAATTGCGAAGGACGTTTCCGCGTATCAAATTTTTGAAAGAAATCAACTCCGGACTTAGGTTACTGAATTTAATTTAAAAACTATGTGCTTAAAACTTATCTTTTTAAAATGACGGTTTGATCGTTACGTGTTTTATTTACATGTCACATTTAACTAAGCTTTTTATAGAAAATTTTATACATCACCAAGTTAAAAGCAAAGACTACCCAACCTGTCCATAAGTTATGACTTAGGAAATGTGCGCCACGCATCATTTGTCCCCAACCCATTAAAAAACCGAGGCTTAAGCCTAAAAATAAAAATACATACGCGATCTTTGGTTTTGATGCTCTAAAGACAAAAAATCCGGTGATTAATGAAAAGCCTGAACTGGCATGACCGCCTGGAAAGCAGTGTCCGTTTGTTGCAGAAAAGTTCCAGACATAGCTTAAGGCAGTTGGTTCAGTCATTGACCACGGGCAGGCATGGGCTGAATGTGATTTAAGAATCCCAACGACAGCCGTAGATAGAATACTGATCCAAAACAAATAGCCCAATCGCCATTGATAAGCTTTTAATTTTAGATTTTTAAATGATGCAAGCCATGCCAAAAGGGCAATGACATAGAATCCGATAATGATGTCTTTAACGAGTTTGTGGTTAATTTCAACGAGGAACCAATTATTTTTTAATGGGAATTTACCATTCGTATCAATCCACGGTTGAATGAAGTGCAGATCAATTGCACCACCCACAGGAAATACAAACCATAGCACTAAAAATAATACCGCCAACAATAAACTATTTCTAAAGAAGAATTTATTTGAATCGGTATATAACATCAGGTGAATCACTCTTTCTATATTTTATTTGATGTTATTGGACAAAATTAAACTTAAATTGCTCTTAATTTTTATTGACTAGTTGAGATTAGGGAATATATTTACTTCAATTTGATAGGTAAAAGTGTGTGTTTTAAATGTTATAAATGATTATTATTTTATGGATTTAAATGCGGATCATTGCTGTGTGGTTTTTGAATCAAAGCAGTTTAGAACAAATAAAAAAGCGGTCAATTTGACCGCTAAATTAATTTACCCACATACAGATTAGAAAATCGCATCTTCCGAATTAGCCGAAATTTTATGAATCGATAAATCTGCACCGCGAAATTCTTCTTCTTGACTCAAACGGATACCCATGGTCACTTTAAGGATGCCATAGACTGCAAATCCACCTGCAAGTGCAATGATGATTGCAAGCAGTGTTCCGATCAACTGAGACATCATTGAGACACCACCAAGCCCACCAAGCCATTGCTGACCAAAGAGTCCTACAGCGATTCCACCAAAAGCACCACATACGCCGTGGAGTGGCCAAACACCTAATACATCATCAATTTTGAGTTTGTTTTGGGTATAAGTGAACAATTTAACAAAGATAAAGCCAGCAACGACGCCGATCACCAATGCGCCAATTGGATGCACAATATCTGAACCTGCGCAGATTGCGACTAAGCCTGCAAGTGGACCATTATG
This sequence comes from Acinetobacter sp. WCHAc060033, assembly GCF_004209125.1. NCBI lineage: Bacteria > Pseudomonadati > Pseudomonadota > Gammaproteobacteria > Moraxellales > Moraxellaceae > Acinetobacter > Acinetobacter sp. WCHAc060033. The sequence continues at coordinate 1,998 of NZ_SGSW01000102.1, forward strand.
TAAGAAACCTGGGTCTTCTTTTCCAAAGAAATTTGCTGAGAGTGTTCCACCGACCATTGCCATCAGCGAGTTAATTGCCACAAGACCAGAGATGGCATCTAAACGCTGTGCGCTCATCACGTTAAAACCGAACCAACCCACAATCAGAATCCATGAACCCAGTGCAAGAAAGGGAATAGATGATGGTGGATGTGCACTCACTCGACCATCTTTTTTGTAACGACCATGACGCGCACCAAGTAGTATCACCGCAGCCAGTGCAATCCATCCGCCCATTGCATGTACCACGACTGAGCCTGCAAAATCATGAAAACTTGCGCCAAAAGTATTCGCTAACCATTTTTGTAGACCAAGATTGCCATTCCACATGATTCCTTCAAAGAAAGGGTAGACCAATGCCACAATAAAGAGTGTTGCAATGGCTTGTGAACGCATCTTGGCACGTTCTGCGATTCCACCTGAGATGATTGCAGGAATTGCCGCGGCAAAGGTCAGTAAGAAGAAACAGCGCATGAGGTTATAGCCATGTTCGGCTGAAAGCGTTGTTCCTGTATGGAAAAAATGCTGACCATAAGAAATATAGTAGCCAATAAAGAAGTAAGCGATCGCTGAGATAGAGAAATCAGTGATAATTTTACTCAGGGCATTGACTTGGTTTTTATGGCGAACTGTTCCCAGTTCTAAAAAAGCAAAGCCTGCATGCATCGCAAGTACAAGTACAGCGCCGAGGAGGAGGAAGAGTAAGTCTACATTTTGCATAGGATTCTTTTTGGTGCTAGTTGTCACAATTTGGTTCAGTATAGCGAAGCATTTTGTATATCGCAGTAGTTCGGATGTGGGAAAAAATGATTAAACAATTCAAATTTTTATCAAGACTCGATATAAAGCAAAGTGATGCACTGTTTTAGATTTATTGCACCAATTTGATGCAATGATTTTATTTATATTTTTTACAAGATATTGAATTTATTTGTTATTTATTTTTTGGCTTTTAATTTTTTCTTTGTTGGTGTGTTAAGGGCTGGAAATTATTTTGGATATTCTTTTGTGGTGTTAAAAGACGAGTAGCACTTTTTGGAACAATACTGTTTTTATCCGTCATTCTTTATTTTTCACAATATAGCCGTTTTAGTTTGGTTGTTATACGTTTATGTGGAGATATGTAATTCGTTTAACAGATGATTGTTGAGCAATGTTCAGTTCAAGCTAAGGCTATGTTAGCTAGATAGGATTCACAAGCCACGAGTGAAAGTTTCCAAGCTTTGAGAGTTGTACAGGTGAGGATATTTTAAAGAGTCCTGAAGTGAAGACGTAGTTACAGGGGGGAAATCCGTTATGTAGATATGGGTAAGTTTGTAACGACTTTTTTTAACACCTGATATTTGGAATAAGTTGGGTGTTGAGAGAGGGAAATCATTTTTATTCCAAGATATAAAAATGATTTCCCCAATAGCAAGAGCAATTAAAGAGTGCTTTTAAAGTGAGATTCTATTGATGAACTATATGTAGTATTTACATTTGATAGTTTTATCATGTGAATAGTTTTTAATGGTGATTTCACCTGTAAAATATAAAAACTGATATAGTTATACTTTAAATATCAAATTTAACTGAAATTTATGGATTTTTATATAATTAAGAACTCGGAAGATGATAATTTAAGAAGTCGTTCTGTACCGTATTTTTTATTTCGTATAGATAATTGGAATGATTATAACTATAGAACTCAGTTTTATACATTTTATATTGATTCTGAATTTACTAAACATGATTTCGGTCATGTAAAAATTGTATTTGATAATGATCTGAAAAAAATACTGAACCCTGATGAAACTTATAATTATGTAGATTTTATTCCTAAAGAATTTTCTAATTTGGATGAGGGGTTTTACAGTATAGGGAATTTGTAT